>JAZRRV010000159.1:0-4549 GCA_045651085.1 Acutalibacteraceae bacterium | reverse complement strand
CGTGCCTTCCACATCGTGAGATGGTATATTCCCCATAGATTGCACCGCAATCGGTGCCGTGCCGCCAATTACGACACCGCCGATATTCACGGTTTTGCATACCCGACGTTGCATATATTACACCTCTTATGCAAACAACTTAATAACATCGTTAAACGTGACCACCGCAATAAGCAACAACAACAATATGAGTCCCGCGGCGTGCACCCAACCTTCATACTTGGACGGCACGGGTTTGCGGGTAATCCCTTCCCAAGCCAAAAACAACAATCTCCCACCGTCCAACGCGGGCACGGGCAACAAGTTAAACACCCCCACGTTTACGGTGAGCAACGCAATTAACATCAATATACTGCCCACGCCGGCACGCCAATCGGTTTGCTGTACCGCGTTTTCCACCACGTCACCAATGGCGTCCACCGTGCCAACGGGACCGGACAACTCGTTAAGCCCATATTGACCCGTCACCATACCGGACAACGTGCGCCACACCGTTACTGCCACACTGCATTCGGTGCGTGCCGCCTCTGCCAAGGTAGACCCCACGGTTTGCGGGATGGGATTGACATAAAAATCGTAACGCAGGGTGTAACGTCCGGTTTCCTCAGAATACGTACGGTCAAACTTTACCGCCGGCAACGTTACCGTGCGCTCTGCGCCATCTACCGTGCGACGAACCTGTATTTCCAAAATGCCATCGTCACTGCCTTGCAACAACGCTTGAATATCGTACGAGGAAAAGACACGTTTCCCATCAATTTTGAGTAAAGTATCCCCCACGCGCAAGCCGGTTTGGTAACTGGGGGTATCCTCCGCTAATTGGGCAATCTGCGTGCCGGCATAATAGGTATTCCCATCGGACGACGGTGGGGTACACACCCCGTGGTATACGAGAAGCAGTACAAACCCCAGTACCAGATTCATCGCCACACCCGCCACGGTAATTACCACGCGGCGCCACACGGGCTTGCGCAGAAACGAGCGCGGGTTTTCGGCAGCCGCCTTGCGTTGTTCCAAGGAAACTTCGCCGCCACCTGCCGCATCTTCCCCCTCCATAGCACAAAACCCGCCAACCGGAAACAGACGCAAACTGTATTTGGTCTCCCCTTTGCCGAAACCAAACAGTTTCGGCCCCATACCAATGGAAAATTCGTTTACCTGCACGCCCATGGCTTTGGCGGCCAAAAAATGTCCCCATTCGTGAATCGTTACAATAATGCCGAACACAAACAACGCCGCCAACAATCGGCCAATGTGCATTAAAAGTGTTAAGATACTATCACCTCATCCGTTCCCGCACGCGACGGCGGCAATCCTCATCCACCGCCAAAATATCCTCAATGCTATTCACTGTGGGCAGGCGTTCATCCAGCACCGCGGATACCGCTGCGCCAATGTCCGCAAAGCCGATTTTGCCGGCACGAAATCCGGCGTTGGCTTCCTCGTTGGCGGCATTGACCGCTGCGGGATAAGCACCGCCCTGCCGCAACGCTCTGCGACACAACGAAACGCCGGGAAACGCCTCGTCATCCGGTGTAAAAAACGTGAGTTTGGCAAACGATGCCAAATCCAACCGCGGCACCGATGACGGCGCGCGCTCCGGCCAAGTTAAGGCGTACTGAATGGGAATACGCATATCCGGCACGCCCAACTGCGCCAACACCGAGTTATCCGCAAATTCCACCAGCGAATGAATCACACTTTCGCGGTGTACTACAATATCTATATTCTCCTCGGGTAAGTCAAATAACCATTTTGCCTCAATCAGTTCCAACCCTTTATTCATCATAGTGGCAGAATCCACGGTAATTTTTGGCCCCATGCTCCAATTGGGATGCTGCAATGCCTCTTGTGGAGTTACTGCGTTCAGTTGTTCACGGGTTTTCCCGAAAAACGGACCGCCGGAAGCGGTTAAAATTATCCGCTGTACCCCCATACTTGCACTGCTTTGAGGAGGTGCCCAAACACCGCGCGCCGTAGATTGCAAGCACTGAAAGATAGCAGAATGTTCACTATCCACCGGTAACAAACGCACCCCGTTTTTACGAGCGGCACGCATTACCAATTCGCCGCCCGCTACCAGCGTTTCCTTGTTGGCAAGCGCCACATCGTGGCCGGCGTTAAGTGCCGTGAGTGTGGGCAACAGACCCACCATACCAACCACGGCGTTTAACACCACATCGGCATCGTCCCGTGCGGCAAGGGCGCACAGCCCCTCCATACCGGCAAGAATTTCTATATCCAAATCCCGCACCCGCGCCCTCAAATCGCGTGCGGCCGCCTCGTCAAACAAGGCGGCTGCTTTAGGGCGGAATTCACGAATTTGCTTTTCCAACCCAGTCACGTTACTGTGCGCGGCAAGGGCGGTTACAACATACCCCTGTTGCCGCGCTACATCCAGCGCTTGTGTGCCGATGGAGCCGGTAGACCCCAACAGAACCACTCGTTTTGCCATAACGGTTTCTCCTCTTTTACACAATCAGCGAACAAACGCGCGCCGCAAAATACGACACGGGAAACACAAACAACAAACTGTCAAATCGGTCCATCATACCGCCGTGGCCCGGAAAGAGGTTGCCAAAATCCTTTACTTTGCACACCCGTTTAAGAACCGAGGCGGCCAAATCTCCCACCACGGCCAGCGGTGCACAAATCAGCGCCAACACCAATACGCCGCCGTAGGAGACGCGCGCCGCATCCCCCAACACCAGCTGGTAACACCACGCGGTAAACACGCTGAATATCAGCGAGCACGCGATGCCACCTACCAAACCCTCAACAGTCTTTTTGGGAGAAATGCGGGGGCACAACTTGTGCTTCCCTAAAAATATTCCCACAAAATAGGCGCCCGAGTCATTTAGCCACGCCATCACCAACGTGAGCAATACGTAAAACACACCGTCGCCGTTGCGGGGAGACGGTACACTCCGCAAATACGATAAGCACGACAACGACAGCGCAACAAACAGCGAAAGCGCAAACACAGCCACCATACGTTTAACCGACACTTCGTCCCGGTACATCATAAGTAACGCGGCCACCAATAACACGTACGCGGCGCAGGTAATACCTACCGCTGCGCCGGACATATGGCTAAACAGCGGCGCGGCAATGGCAAACACGATAGCCACACTTTCCAAGCCACGGTGGCGTAACATTCCCGTAACGGAAAAGATTTCATACACCGCAATGGCGGCAATGATGGATGTCACCGTGGTAAGCACAATGGTCCACGGCAAAAAAATTGCCGTTAATATTAAACTGCCCGCTACTGCCGCGGTGATAATACGCGTCTTCATACGCTTACACTTCCTTTCAGACCCCGCCGAAACGGCGATGGCGACCGGCGTACGCTGCCAGTGCTCGGTCTAAATCCTTTGTGGTAAAATCCGGCCACAGAATATCATCAAATACATACTCGGCATAAGCACACTGCCAAATTAGGAAATTGGACAGCCGATATTCGCCGCTCGGCCGCAAAATCATATCCACCTCCGGCTGACCGGCCGTGTACAACCGATTGGCCAAGCACGCCTCGTCCACATCGTCGGGTTGTAATGTCCCCGCTTTCACCTCTTGTGCAATGCGGCGGGCGGCAGCCGTCAGTTCGGCACGGCCGCCGTAATTGATGGCAATGTTGAGCACCATACCGGTTTTGTGAGCCGTGGTCTCCTCTGCCTCTGCCATCAATTCCTGAATATCCGGCGCCAAAACCGAGCGTTCACCAATAAAGCGCGTGCGAATATTTTCCGCTGCAAAATCCGCAAGCGATTCCTTCAAATACTCGCGCAGCAGGTTCATAATTGCATCCACTTCTTCGGCGGGACGCTTCCAGTTTTCGGTAGAAAAGGTGTAAAACGTCACGGTACCGATGCCCCGTTTTTCGCAGTGCTTCGCAATGGTACGGAACACTTTGGCACCGGTAACGTGGCCCGCTTGGCGCGGCAACCCGCGCTTTTTTGCCCAGCGACCGTTACCGTCCATAATAATGCCTAAATGCGCCGGCACAACCGTTATTTCCGGTTTTGACGGTTGCCGTTTGGAAAACAACCCCATACTTCCTCCTATGAACATGACCGGCGAAAGTTCCCCCTCGACCGGTCATATTGGTTGAACAAAAGATAAACCGATTAAATTTCCATAATCTCCTTATCTTTCTTTGCGGAGATGCTGTCAATTTCTTTACAAGCTTTATCGGTTAAATCCTGAATTTTCTTTTCGCCGTTTTTCAAATCGTCCTCGGTAATTTCGGACTTCTTTTTCATATCCTTTAATTTTTCCAACGCATCGCGACGAATGGAACGCACCGCCACCTTGGCTTCCTCCGCGTATTTATACACGCCTTTCACCAGTTCGCGACGGCGTTCCTCTGTCAGCGGCGGGAAAGTCAACCGCAGGGCGTTGCCGTCGTTTTGCGGGTTAAGCCCCAAATCGGAAGTCAAAATTGCCTTTTCAATATCCCGTAAGGTGTTCTTGTCCCACGGTGTCACCAACAGCGTACGCGGTTCCGGCACCGATACCGCCGCCATTAAGTCGGATCGTAGCCATG
>JAZRRV010000158.1:0-1732 GCA_045651085.1 Acutalibacteraceae bacterium | reverse complement strand
ATCATTGCCGTGCTCAGCACACAACTGCACACCGCCACCAGCAACGTGTTGCCAAACCAACGCGGATACGGAAATAAATCGGTTTTTGTAAACAAATCCACATAGTTTTGCAGGGTGTATCCCTGCGGCAGCAAATACGGCGTGTAGGCGCCCGGTTCTGCTCGAAACGATTGTAAGATAAGGTAAGCAATAGGCAGCAACCACAGCACCGCCAACACGGTAAGAACCGTGTATATAAGCCCGTTAGCAATACGCCGCCGCGCTTTATAACTGTGCGTCACTGGAATTCCTCCTCCTTTTTAGCAGAAGCGGACGTGTTGTATACCAGCAGAGAGGCCGTTGCAGTAATGAGGAACACAATAACACCGATAACGGCTGCCAAATTGTAGTTTTGCTCATCCACGGTTTGCTTGTACAACCAAGTGACCAGCAAATCGGTTTTTCCGGCTTGGTAGTAATCCAGCGTTAACGGGCCGCCGCGGGTGAGTAGATAAATCACGTTAAAATTATTAATGTTATTCACAAACTGCGTGATGAGGTACGGTGTGGTAACAAACAACATATACGGTAAGGTAATGCGGAAAAACATCCTCACCGGACCGGCACCGTCAATGCGGGCACTCTCATACATATCTTCCGGAATATTCATTAAGATACCGGAAGTGATAAGCATGGTATACGGAATACCAACCCACATATTGACAATGACCACGGTAATTTTGGCAAGCGTGCCGTTGGTTAAAAACGGAATGGCATCGGTAATCCAGCCAAGTTCACGAAGTAGTACGTTAAGGGCTCCCTCGTCTGCCAAAATTTGTGACATCAACATTAAACTGACAAACTGCGGTACCGCAATGGTGACAATAAACACCGTACGCCAGAATTTCTTAAAGCGTATCCCCTTTTTGTTTATCATCAGCGCCAGCACCATACCGAACAGGTAATTGGTAGCGGTGGCGAGTACAGCCCAGATGAGCGTCCATAGCAACAGTTGCAAAAACGTATAGCCGAGCTGTGCATTGCCGCCCAACATATCGGCAAAATTTTCCAACCCTACCCAAGTAAATAGGTTGCCGGGCGGCTGGTGCGTTTTGTCAAAATTGGTGAACGCAATTAGCACCATAAAAACGAGGGGCAACAGTGTAAACGCTACCACCAACAGTATCGGCGGGGTAAGCAAGGTGATGTGATACCGCTTATCGAATAACGAATGCCAATCCTCGCCAAATGTGGGAAGTGGCTCTCCCCGTTCTTGCATACGTTGGGCACGAAGAGCGGCACGCAGACTGAGAAAATATAACACGATGATGACCACTGTGAGCAACAGTGACAATACCCCGAACAACAAAATCTTCATAGAATTGTCGCCGGAAGTGTAAAGGTAAATCCCTTGCTTCTCGTCAAACACCTGACCTTGTGTGACCGTGCCAAGTGTGCCTAACTGACTAACATATTTCCAGCCAAACAGCAGCATATAGCCGAGATATGCCGCCTGCGCCAGTAGATACAACAACCCTCGTCCTATCTGCCCTCGCAGCAAGGAACCGGCGCCCATTATCACAAAAGTAAGGCGCGTGCGGGCATCTCCGTCGCGGGCAGCACGACCGATTGCAGTAACTTTGCGCGCTACCCAACGCACACCTTCCGCGACACGACGTGCTGCCTGTTTTATTCGACGCCCCACCGCACGGGGGACTGCCAACAAACCCCGACCGGTGCCCTCTGTCCGCTG
>JAZRRV010000157.1:0-1102 GCA_045651085.1 Acutalibacteraceae bacterium | reverse complement strand
AAAGCAACTTTCGGGCACCGCAAAGGGGTTAGTTCTTTTGCCCCTGCCAAGCCCTCAAGCATTGTGTATCAATGCTTGAGGGCGTTTTCGTATTACCAAAAAAGCCACCCGCACGGGTGGCTTTTGTTTTGTAACGAGTTGAGGGGCATTATATCATACCATATTCTCATCCGACGGGCTGCTTAAAAAACGAACCAGCGTATCCGTTGATTTCCGTTTTTTAGGGCGCGGTTCATCCAGTGCATAGCCCAGAGTGATGATTAAACGAACGGTTCCCGCCGTGCCGCAAATTTTAGCAATATTTTTGCCGTCAAACCAGCCGATGATACAACTGCCTAAACCCTGTGCCGCCGCCTCGGCTGTGATATAGGCGGAGAGAATGCCAATATCCATAGACCGATAATCATTGTGCTTGATTTTTGCGCCGAGTGCCGCCATTTTGCAGTACGGCGTTTCCGAAATGACCAGCAATACCGGCGCTTGGTCCACAAACGTGTTAATTTTCAAATCCTTTGTTGCCTGCGCCACCGCTTGCGCCGCTTCGCCCGTGCATACAGTAATTTGGTACGGCTGCCCGTTGCAGGCGGAGGGTGCTAATGCGGCCGCCGCCAAAACGGCCTGTAACTTTTCCTCTTCCACCGCGCGCTCGCGGTCGTACTTTCGGCAGGAATACCGTGCGTTCGCAATTTCCGTAAAATTCATATGCTCACCCGCTTAGTCTATTTTGTTATAGTATATCATAGTGTGCAATGGATAACAATCCCCCTATAAGTTGAACAATCGGCGGGGATATTTTTCCGTGAGTGAGATTGACTTTTTTCTTGTTAACGCCTATACTTAAAAGCAGCAACGTTATGTACAAAGGAGAATTCTATGAAGCAGCGGACATTCTTTACCGAGGCGGCCTATATTGTGGGAATGTTGGCGATGGCGCTTGGCGCGGCCGGTATGGAGCGTGCAGGGTTTGGCTTGTCCATGGTAGTCGCACCGGCGTATCTGATTCACCTCAAAATGGCTGAATTTTTACCGTGGTTTTCGTTTGGCTTGGCTGAGGATGTTTTTCAGGCGGTGTTACTAGTGGTGATGTGCTTGTTGCTCCGCC
>JAZRRV010000156.1:0-2884 GCA_045651085.1 Acutalibacteraceae bacterium | reverse complement strand
TATGCTGGGCAACGCGGTGTCCTCCGCCACCATTCGTAACGATATGGCAGAACTGGCGGTAGCCGGGTATTTGGCGCAGCCGCACACCTCCGCAGGGCGTGTGCCTACGGCAGCGGCGTTTCGTTTGTATTTGAATCAGTTGCCGGACGCCGGCGTGTTGTCGGAAGAAAGCCGGCAAGCAATTGAGGCCGCACTGGCGCCGGAGGCAGGGGATGCCGAACGCTTACTGGGGCGTGCTTCGGAACTGTTGGCCGCCGCAACCGGTGTCGCCGCGGCAGTTGCCACACCCGACAGGCAGGGGGCTTGCGTGCGGCGGGTGGAATTGTTGCCAACCGGTGCGCAGTCGGCCGCGGTGTTGCTTATGACGGATGCGGGCGAACTACACAGCCGCGTATGTCGGCTGGATGGCGGCTACGACGCGGCAATGCTGGCACAGTTGGCAGAGCACCTTAGCCGCGAATTTGTCGGCAAATCGTTGGCGGAAATCGGCGTGGTGGCCGTGCAGGCGTTGCTCTCACGCGTGTGCGAAAACGGCTTGTTGTACGCACCGTTGCTCACCGCGTTTTTGGAACTGGTGCAAGAAGCGTCCGAAGCAGACATTCGTTTATCCGGTCAATTAAACTTGTTGCAACATCCGGATTACCCTATGGACCGTGCACGCTCGCTGCTTACGTTTTTGTCGCACCGCGAACTGCTAGCGGGTATGCTTACCGCACACGCCGGCGGGTTACGGGTGGTGCTGGGCAGCGAAAGCCCTCGAAGAGAATTGGACGGTTCCAGCATTATCGTTACGCGGTATAGTCATGGCAACGGCAACGGTTCGTTGTGCTTGATTGGGCCGGTGCGTATGGATTACGCACAAGCAATTCCTCGGTTACAGTACGTGGCGCAAACCGTGAGTCGGTTGTTGTCCGCGTTCTGAAATATAGAGTAAAACGGTGGGCCGCCCGCGGCGCGCAAAGGAGGTTTTCCTATGGAGGAAACAAAACAGGAATTTGTTGACATAACTGAAGAAACGGTTGACCCCGCAGCGGAGAACGCAACAGAAGAAGCGGTGGCGGAAGAGACAAATCCCGAAATGGAAGAACTGCGGTTGCAGTTGGCACAGGCGCAGGACCAGTACCAGCGCGTTTTGGCGGAATATGCCAACTACAAGCGCCGTACCGACCAAGAAAAAGAGCAACTGGGAGCTTTCGTTAAAGGCGAGGCGCTGAAAGCCCTGTTACCGGGAATTGATAATTTGGAGCGGGCCATTCATTCGCCGGACGGGCCGGAATACCGCAAGGGCGTGGAAATGGTGATTCATCAGTTTATGGAAACGCTCACTTCGCTGGGGCTGGAGGAAATTCCCGCCTTGGGTGAGGTGTTCAATCCGGAACTGCACAACGCGGTTATGCGGGAAGATGCCGACGGCGTGGAACCCGAAACCGTTACCGAAGTGTATCAAAAAGGGTATCGTTTGAGCGGGCGCGTGTTGCGCCCCGCCATGGTGAAAGTGGCCAACTAATTTATAGAATTTAAGCTCACAGAGCATACAGGAGGAAAACAATTATGGCAAAAATCATCGGTATTGACCTCGGCACAACCAATTCTTGCGTGGCGGTTATTGAAGGCGGCGAAGCCGTTGTTATCCCCAACGCAGAGGGCGCACGTACCACCCCGTCGGTTGTGGCGTTCAAAAAAGATGGCGAACGCATTGTCGGGCGCGTGGCAAAACAACAAGCGGTTTCCAACCCCGACCGCACCATTTCGTCCATTAAGCGCGATATGGGCGCAGCCACCAAGGTAACGGTGGACGATAAAGGGTACACGCCGCAAGAAATCTCCGCTATGATTTTGAGCAAGCTTAAGCAGGATGCGGAAAGTTACTTGGGCGACACGGTAACCGAAGCCGTTATTACCGTGCCGGCGTACTTTACCGATGCGCAACGCCAAGCGACGAAGGACGCGGGCAAAATTGCCGGTTTGGAAGTAAAGCGCATTATCAACGAGCCGACTGCCGCTGCATTGGCGTATGGTATTGATAAGGAAAACGACCAAAAAATTATGGTGTACGACTTGGGCGGCGGTACGTTTGACGTGTCCATTATTGAAATGGGCGACGGCGTGCAGGAAGTGTTGGCTACCGCGGGTAACAACCGTTTGGGCGGCGACGACTTCGACCAAAAAATTGTGGATTGGCTGATTGACGGCTTCCGCAAGGATACCGGTGTGGATTTGTCGCAGGATAAAATGGCGGTACAACGCTTGCGCGAAGCGGCGGAAAAAACCAAGATTGAACTGTCCGGCGGTATGACCAGCAACATCAACCTGCCCTTTATTACCGCAGATGCCAGCGGCCCCAAGCATTTGGATATGACCTTGACCCGTGCCGACTTTAACCGTCTCACCGCCGATTTGGTGGAGGCCACGATGGGTCCGGTGCGTCAAGCGTTGTCGGATAGCGGTCTGTCCGCTTCGGAAATCGACAAAGTGCTGCTGGTGGGTGGTTCCACCCGTATTCCCGCGGTGCAAGAAGCCGTGCAGAAGTTTATGGGCAAAGAACCGTTTAAGGGCATTAATCCGGACGAATGTGTGGCTATGGGTGCCGCTTTGCAGGCCGGTGTGTTGGGCGGCGAAGTGAAGGGCTTGCTGCTGCTTGACGTAACGCCCTTGTCGCTGGGTGTAGAAACGATGGGCGGTGTAATGACCCGCGTGATTGAGCGCAACACCACCATCCCCACCAAAAAATCGCAGATTTTCTCCACGGCGCAGGATAACCAGCCGTCGGTGGAAATTCACGTGTTGCAGGGTGAGCGCGAGTTTGCCCGCGACAACAAGACGCTGGGTATGTTCCATCTCGACGGTATCGCGCCCGCGCGTCGCGGTGTGCCGCAGATTGAAG
>JAZRRV010000155.1:0-5286 GCA_045651085.1 Acutalibacteraceae bacterium | reverse complement strand
CGACAGTCTCTGAATCTGTTTGTCTAGGTTCGATTCCTAGTTCCGCAGCCAAAAAAGCACCAAGTTGTTAACTTGGTGCTTTTTTTATTAAAATCTTGTGCTATTTGCTCGTTTCCGGTTCTTGCGGTTGCAGCAATACTTCGGGCGCCCAAATGCGGCGAGTGCGATAAATTAAATAATCCTCATCCACCTTTTCCACCGCGGCACCGACCAGCGGTTGCTTTTCTAACGAGCGGCGCAATTCGCTGCGGAACAACGCCAAAAACGGCTCGCCGGGGCGCTCTGTTTGCCGCAAGCGCACGCCGTCCTCCTCAAAATAAAAGCGAAGTTGGCGGGTAGAGGGCGTTTCTACAAAATCAATCGTCACTATCAGCACGTTCACGCCATCCTCATTGGTCGCAACACGCCCCGCCGTGCGAATACGGTACGGCTCACCGCGGAAATACACTTCCCCATCGCACGCCGTGCCAAACCCGATGTCCACCCGATGCGCATCTTCCCGTTCGGTATACGTCATTACCAGGGTATCTTTTTCCACCGAAAAGGCAATGTGACTCAATCCCGAGGCATAGTTGTTTTGCGTGGTCTGCATCATCATCGGCAGTAACCCCATTGAGGCGGCCTCCGTTTCGTCCGCCACCAATGTTACCCCGTGCAACTGCCGAAAAAATGACGGAATCGGCTCTCTTTTAGGTGTGAATAACCGCCGCCACCACGATTCATTTGCCGCCACGGGTGCCGTGGTATGCAAGGCGGCTACTGTTTGTGCCAAGCGTTGCTCCGCTTCCGAATTGCGAGGCATCGTTTTGGGAAACGTTCCGCCAAAATAACGCTCTGCCAGTTCAAAATAGCGACTTTGTTGGAACAGTTCATCGTTACCCGCGTGGGTTACGAGCAACACCCCGTTATGGGGAAACCCTAGTACGTTTTGCCCCATCATTCCGTTAAACAAAAAGCACGGTTGCTCCCGCCCACACCAGATTTGGTACCCGTAATTAAAATTACCGTAACTGTGCGGTGCCACCTCGTGACAAGCGGTGGCGGCGGCTATCCATTCAGTGGAAAGCAAGCGGCGCCCGTTCCATTCGCCTTGTTGCAACACCAGTTGCCCGATTTTGGCCAAATCTTCCGCACCCATATATAAACCCCAGCCGCCCTTTTCTATACCTTCGGGGCAGGTTTCCCAAAAATATTCGGTGATACCCAACGGTGCAAACAACCGCGGCGTTAAAAACTCACACACGGTTTGCCCGCTCACCCGCTGAATAAGTGCGGCCAACAAATAGGAATTTAAGCTGTTGTAATTAAATGTTTGCCCCGGTTTGGTGGTGGGTGCCGCGGCAAAAAAGGCACGTACCCAATCGGTTTCCGTTACGGCACCCGCCTCGTTAAAGGAAGCGCCGCTAGTCATCGTGAGCAAATACTCCACCGTTAATTCCTTATATTTAAGCCGCGAAACAGGTGTGGTTTTTTCGGGAAAGAAATCCACCACGTGGTCGCTCAACGCGAGTTTCCCCTCGTCCACCAACATTCCTATTGCCAGCGAAACAATGCTTTTGCAGGCGGAGAACGTCATTTTCCACAAGCCGGCATCCTGTTCGCCAAAAGACGCTTGCGCAATCATTTGACCACCGCGCAACACCAACACGTTATGCATATTCAATGTACGGTCATCCCGCAATGCACGCAAAAATTCGGCAACGGTATCGGAAGAAACGCCCTGTTCTTCCGGTGCAACACGCACAAACGGCTGTGCCACCGTAATACGGTGGCACGGCGGCTTTTGCGGTGCCGTAAGTACCAGCGGCACCGTGCTTTTTTTGGGGTCATACGTACGGGATAACATGGATAACATACGGTTTACCGTGCGCAAACTCATACCGTTCTCCCCTTACTTGGTTGTGGCGATGGTGGTAGGCAACTGTGCCTGCTTAAACTCCTCCACAAATTGGTCAATCTCTTGCCGGCACAAGGCGTTAATCTGTGCAATACCGTCTCCTACCAGCGCCATTGTGCGGTCATAGGAGCGCTGCGCGAACACGATGTCCTCCGCGGCCACGCCAAAATCCTTCTGCCAATCGGCCTGCTTATCCAGCGGAATAATGGTGTACGTTTTGCCGCTACCGCTGGTTTTATTTTTTACATAACACCAGGTGGGCAACACATCCACCCCGCTGAGCATCACCGTACCGTCCTCATAGCGCGAGAACGTGTATTCAAACAACAAGCCGTCTTCGGTGTGGCCGTTGTCGTTACAATCCTTTTCGTGTTTACCGTAGTTGGGGTCGTTGTATCGGCTCTTAACATCGCGGTAGTTGCATTTGCCGCCCAACTGCCAGTCGCTGCCGGAGGACGTTTTGGAACTACCGCCGTACATTGCCTCAATGGTTTGGTTGGAGAGGAAGTTCCCCATCGAATACAAGCACACCGTGCGGTTGCCGTTTTCGGCAGTAATGAGTTCCAACGGTTGAATTTTGTGCGGATGCCCGCCGACAATCACATCCACACCCATTTCGCACAGTTTGTTGGCTATGGTGGTTTGGTAAGTGTTGGGAGTAAGCGCATATTCGTTGCCCCAGTGGATATACAAGACAATCGCCTCGGCACCGTCTGCCTTCATATCCGCCATTTGCTGCTGCATATCGCTGTAAAACGCCTCCAAGTTGGCGGTGGAAAAATAGTTGACTAGCGTTGTGGCCGACGTTGCGGTACCATAAGTATAGTTCACAAAACCCAGTTTGATACCGTTAACGTCTTTTACCAGATACCGCTTGTCCGTTTTTGAGGCACGCAATCCAATAAAATCCCACTGCCGCTCCACGTAAGTGTTCGCGGTTAATGACAAGCTACTGCCGTTACTTACGTGGTTGTTGGCGCACAAGCCCAGTGTATAGCCGGTATCAATCACCGTGTCCACCAACGAAGTGGGCACACGAAACAGCATTTCCGGTTGGTAATAATCACTTTCACCCTTGCCAATGCCGAACTCCATATTGATAGCGGCATAATCCATGGCTTTAACATAAGGGGTCATATATTGAAACATCGGGCCAAAATTGTACACCCCGCTGGAAACCTTGGCCGAGCGAAGCACCGGCGTATGAATAAGAATATCGCCGGAATTGCCCACGGTAGCCGTAGCAGTCACCTTCGGTTCGCGAGGTGCCGTGGTCGTCGTGGCGGCAGGAGAACCCCCACCTATGGCATTGCGCAACGCGCCGACAGCGGCGACCACGCCCACCACCAATAACGCAAGTATTAAAGCAAAAATAAGCAAAACCAACAACCGACGCAAATTTTTCTTGCGGCGGCGTATCCGTTCGTGCTTTCTGGGCGGCATAATTCGTCTCCCCTTATCCCTATTATAATGTCCCTATTTTACACCATTTTACCCCTCCCGTCAAGCAACATTGTCACTTCGCACCATCTCGCTTCCGGCGCATAAAATGAAAAGAGAGAACTCTTATGAAACGAGGTGCCGTGGCGATGATGCCCCTCATTTGTTTACACGAACTCGCCCCCGGTCAACGAGGACGGGTCGCACAAATACATACAACCGGTGCTATGCGCCGACGTCTTTTGGATATTGGATTGTTAGAAAACACCACAGTCGAATGTGTAGGACGCAGTCCCGGCGGTGACCCGTCCGCGTATCTTATCCGCGGCGCGGTAATTGCCATTCGCGCACAAGACAGCCGCCACATTCTCGTGCAACGGGAGGAAGAAATATGGGGTTGACCAATGCCGCTTCCGGTCACGGTGCAATCGACCGTGGACTTTCGTTGGAGCGTGATACACCTGCTCAGCGTGTAGTTGCCTTGGCGGGCAACCCAAACGTGGGAAAAAGCACCGTGTTTAACGGGCTTACCGGTATGAATCAACACACCGGTAACTGGCCGGGGAAAACGGTGACTAACGCTCGCGGCGTGTGTCGCTCTGCTCAGCACGAATATTTGCTGATTGATATTCCCGGTACATATTCGCTTATGGCACATTCTGCCGAAGAAGAGGTTGCCCGCGATTTTTTGTGTTTCAACCACCCGGATGCGGTGGTTGTGGTATGCGATGCCACGTGTTTGGAACGCAATTTGAATTTGGTTTTGCAAACCAAAGAAATTACCGACCGCGTACTGGTATGCCTAAACTTAATGGATGAGGCGGGACGAAAAGGCATCCATATCGATACCCATCGTTTGTCAGCACAACTGGGAGTACCGGTCGTGAGTACGGTGGCACACAAAAAGGATAGTCTACGCCGCTTGTTACAAGCACTGGATACATTAATGGACTGCCCCCCGCCATCATCCGCCCCCCTGCGTTACTCGGTGGCAATAGAAAGTGCCGTAGCACGGCTGGAACCGACGCTGCGCCATTGTTGTGCCGCCGCACCCAATAGCCGTTGGCTGGCACTCCGTCTGTTAGAACAAGATGCCACCTTGCTGAAGACCCTATCCTCCGTTTACGGATTTACCGTAGAGGATAACCCCGCCGTAGTGGAGGCACTATACGAAGCACAAAAGGAATTGGCAACGGCGGGCATGGATGCCGACACAGTAAAAGACCACGTGGTAGGCGCACTAATGTACGAAGCGGAACGCATTGCCCGCACGGCGGTACATTATGAAAAAACGACCTACGCAGCCGCCGATCGCCGCATTGACCGCCTACTTACCGGAAAATGGCTGGGCTATCCGCTAATGCTATTACTGCTCGCCGGTGTATTTTGGCTCACCATAACCGGTGCCAACTACCCCTCTCAACTGTTGGGGGATGCCCTGTTTTGGGTGCAAGACCGATTAACCGACTTGTTTCGCCTGTTAGGCGCACCGGATTGGCTGCACGGCGCCGTAGTGTTGGGTGCTTACCGCGTGCTGGCGTGGGTCGTTTCGGTAATGTTGCCGCCAATGGCCTTGTTTTTTCCGTTGTTCACGTTGTTGGAGGATGTGGGCTATCTCCCTCGCATTGCCTACAATCTCGACCGCCCGTTGCAGCGTTGCCACGCGTGCGGCAAGCAGGCGTTAACAATGTGTATGGGATTCGGTTGCAACGCCGCCGGTGTGGTGGGTTGCCGTATTATCGATTCCCCGCGTGAGCGACTACTGGCCATTCTCACTAATAATTTTGTCCCGTGTAACGGGCGATTTCCTACACTCATCACACTGCTCACGCTCTTTTTTGTAGGTAGCAGCGGTGGGTTTGGTGGTTCTGTATTGTCGGCACTGCTGCTCACTATGGTAATTGTGTTGGGTGTGGGCACCACGTTTATTGTTACACGCTTACTCTCTG
>JAZRRV010000154.1:0-6123 GCA_045651085.1 Acutalibacteraceae bacterium | reverse complement strand
GGTCACGGCGAAAACGAAAGCCTGATTGCCGCTATGCAACAGGTTTATGAGGACAACGGTTACACTACCGACACGCTGAACCTGGCAACCGCACAGGAAATTAACAGCGCCACCGGCGCACTGGTGATTGCGGGTGCGGCCAAGGATTTTTCCTTAGAGGAAATTTCTCGCCTGCGCACGTGGTTGGATAACGACGGGGCGCTGGACCGCCACCTGTTTGTGCTTTGCAACCTGGACGGTACTTGCCCCAACTTGTATTCGTTCCTTTCGAGCGATTACGGCATTACCGTAACCGACAACGTGGTGTTGGAAACCAACGCGGATAATTATTTGGCGTTTAACGACGGTGCGTATGCGCCGCTGACCTCGGTGCAATCCACTAACCTCACCGCCGACAGTGCAGGAAAAGACGTTATTTTACCGTACACCTTGCAACTGGAATTGGAACACGGTTCCGACGAAGAGAGTGCGACCCTAACCAATCACGTGATTGCCTCGTTTGGGGAAAGTGCGCAACTGGTGGAATACGCCGACATTGCCGCCGGCAAAGACGGCACGCCGACCAAAGCCGAAAATTACCCGATTGTGGGTATGGCGTATGCCAAAGAAACCGGCATGTACGGCGATGACCAAGTGGTGAATACCCACGTGATTGTAAGCGGCAGTCACTTGTACCCCGGTTACGCCTCTTTAATGCAAGATAACGAATTGCTCACACTGGAACCCTTGCGCACCGCGTGCCCCTTGGGCGACACGGCGGTGATTTCCGGTATGTCGCTGACGACGCCCACCTTGTCCATTTCGGTGTCGGAGGCAACCGCCATTCGCTGGTTACTTTACGGCGCTTCGCTGGCGCTGGTGGTGCTTGCGGTTGTGGTGTTCCTGAAAAGGAGGCACTTATGAGTAAACGCACACGCACCTTGCTGATTTCTACCGTTGCGTTGGTGGTGTTGGCTGCGCTGCTTACTGTGCTATTGTTGTTGCCCGCCCCCGCGGAGGACGGAGACGACGTGACGCCCGATACCTCGGTATCCTTAGTTGCGAAAAAAGACGCGGTAACCGTTACTAAGATAACCGTTACCACACCGAGCGAGTCGTTTCGCGTTGAAAGTGATAAAAACGGTGAGTTCGCCATAACCGATTACGCAGATTTGCCGCAACAACCGTATGCGTATGACCTGTTGGCGGAAAATCTGTTATCCATAACCGCCTCGCGCTTGATTGCGGATACGCCGGAACATCCGCAGGATTTCGGTTTTGATAAAACGGAAGCGTGCACCGCGGCAGTGGAAGTCACCTATTCCGACAAAACCTCGTTTGGCTTTGAACTGGGTGACCTTTCCCCTTCCGGCGAGGGCTATTATCTCCGCCGCAGCGATTCCTCCGCCATTTATTTGGTAGATGCCTCGTTTGGTGAAACGGTGGCACAACCCTCTACCGCCTATTTGCTTACCGCACCCATGACCGCACCCACCACCGACGAGCAAAACGAAACGGCAGTTGTGCGCGACGTGAAATTGTTTGGTACGGTGCGCAAGGAACCCTTGTTGTTCCAAGTGTCTGACCAAGTGACAACCGAATCTACCCAAGCACTCACCGGATATGTCGTAACCAAACCGTATTACCGCAACCTTAAAAGCGGCACCGGTTTGCTGGATACGGCGGTATATTCCGGCTTTACGGCAACGCGCGTGGTAAAGGTGCGCCCCACCGCCGCGGATTTGAAGCATTACGGGTTGGCTAACCCGTATTCTGCTTGCACCGTGACGTTAGCCATTAAAAAAGCAACGACGGAGGGTGTGGGGGACGACAAAACCACTACCCTTTCCTACCACAGCGCCTTGGAATATACCGTGAAGCTGGGCAATGATGCCGGCAACGGCGAGCGGTATGCCGTGGTATATGCCGATGATGAATTGGTGCCGCTGTTGTATACCGTGCCCACCGCCGAAGTGGCGTGGGCAAACACGCAGTATGACGACGTGGCTGACTCGTTATTGTTCTTTACGTATATTGACACGGTGGAAACCCTGTCCGTTACGCTGGACGGCGTAACGACTTCGTTTGCGCTGACGCACACCCCAAAAGCGGAAGAACGCGACGACCAATTAACCGCCATTGCCAACGGCAAGAAATACGATACGGCGGATTTCCGCACCCTGTACGGGGCATTGATGAATATCATGCGCAGCGGCGCGGCAGACAAAGCCCCTACGGGGCAACCGGTAATGTCGATTACGATTCGCACCAACACGGATACTGCCCGCGGCAGCGATGTCCGCTTGTATCGGTATTCTGCGGGTAAGTATACCGTGCAGCACGATACCGGCGAAACCTATTTGGTGGATGCCAAAGACGTGGAAAAAACAATGGCGCTGTACCGTCAATTCTTAAACGGTGAATCCCTTGATTAACAGAACTAAAAAGCGCGATGCCGGATATCCGGCATCTCGCTTTTCTTTTACAGATGAGCGATTTCCCGACATAGTGCCTCATAAGGCAATCCCCATACCCGATGGGTACGCCGTTTTTCCCCAAAGCAGCGAAATTGCACCGTACATTCGCCCCGCCGTTTTTGCCACGGTGAGCGTGTAACGGTTACGCAATCCACCACCTCACGCGGGAGGTAGACGCGGTACAACGCCAACCCGCGGGGATAACACAGGGTTACCGCCTCGCGCCCGCACCCTACACCCGCACCGAAAAACCCGTAAAGCCGTACGGCAAGCCACCAAAACCCACCCGCCAGACACAACCATGCCACGCCGTGCCACCACGCGCCCAACCACCATAACACACCGCCGCCGAGCAGTACCGCCAACGGCGCCGCCGCATAACGCAGCCACGCACGGGGTGTGGGGCGGAGATACCCGCTATGCAGGGGATAATCGGGGAGTAAACCGTCCAGCACCGATGACAATTCCCGCGCGCGGGCAGCAGGCACCAATACGGGTCGCGTTCCCGCATCGCGTCCGTAACCGGCAGCGGTAATGACGGCCGTGTGCAGGGAAAGCAGGCGCATTGCCAACGTTTGGCGCAGTTCCAACGCAGTAATTTTGTGGCAATCAATCATCACGTCTCGCCGCGTTAACCAACCGGAAACCAAATGCAGGTGTTCCCCTTCGCGGCGGGCACGAAATCCAATGTATCGGGCAAAATTGCGTACCACCGCCACGCCCCAGCCAATCAACAAGGCGTTGGCGACCGTACGCAATGCGGTGGGCACACCCAACGTTATGAGCTGCTGCGCCCAACCGATAACGTCGGGCGCCGGCGGTTTTCCAAGCAGGCGACCGCTGTGACGCAATATGGGTGCTACCGTGAGCAACCCAAATGCGGCGTTAGAACCGGTGAGCGACAATACCAGCACCGGTAACCAGCGGGAACGATAGTGGCGGTGCGTTGCTTTTTGCGAAAACAAGGCGCGGGCGTGCGCGGCAGACAAGTATAACTGCGCATCGGAACGGCGGCGCAAGCCCGCGGTGTTCACTCGCACGCGGCAACCACCAAGCAACCACAACAGCGGTGTGCGCTCCAATTCCACCGAAGCGGCGTCCTCGGCATCAATGTGCAATGCACGGCGGCACACCACACCCTGCCGCACGCCAATGGTGTGAAAACGATTGTGCGCTGAGGCATCCATGCGATAGCAACAGCACATCCATTTAAGAAAGGCGTACGCCACCAGGGCCCCGCCGAGCGCCACCTCGTACCATCGCAATGCGGGCGGAAATCCGCCAACTGCCGCCACGGCAAGCCGCGCCACCGGCACCAGCAACAACCAACGCCAACGCCGTAAATCGTATACCGCATAAGAAAAATGCGGGCGTTGTTCCATTACTCCTCCTCCTCGCGACGTGCCAGCCATTCTGCCAATCGGTCCGCATCTTGCCGCGCCAGCAACGGCAACCACGCGCACCCACCCGCAAACCGCAACACCACCGTGCGGCAACGAAACAACCGATGCAACGGCGGTGTCCACACTTCAAAGGTGCGTAGCGCTTCCAGCGGTACGTACCATTCCCGTGTCCACACCACCCCGTACACGGCGTGTATTGCCTGCGCCGCCAACAAGGCGCGCAGTGAGCGGGTTAACCGCCGCGTATACCACATACCGAACACGAAAAGCGGCAATGCCGCTACCCATCCGCACCACCACGGCCACCGCTCCCAAAACAACGAGGGAACCCACAACAACACCGCAACCGCCAGCGTGGCAGCGGTCATTACCACGCGCAACACCCATACCGCTCCTGTGCCGGCTCTCAATTCCACGGTGTTCCCTCTCTTTCGTGTGGGTTTGGTATATTTATACCCAAAACCTCCCAAACTATGTCAAACAAGGGAGGGTTGCCTATGTATCCCGCATTTCGCGGCGGTATTCGGTTTTCGGCACAACTGCGCGCCGCTAAGCGCAACGCACTGAACAGTCCGCTCACGGTGCTGTTGCCGGAAGTAATTCACCTGCCGCTGTGCGAGCGCGGTGTGCAACTGACACCGCAAGTGGATGACGGCGACACCGTGGGTGTAGGTGACCTGCTGGCCATAGACGAACGCGGCGAAACTCCACCCCTACACAGCGGATTATCGGGCACGGTGACGTTAACCGAAAGCAGTCGGTTAACGCTCGATGGTTCGCCCGTACGTCTGCTCACGGTAACGGGTGACGGCAAACAAACCGCGGGGCATTTGTTGCCCGCACTGCCACCGGATGCCGAACCGCAAACGATTGTAAAGCGAATGTTGGACGCCGGATTGGTGGGATTGGGCGGCGCGGGGTTTCCCACCTTTCGCAAATACCGCGATGTATCCGCCACGCATCTGCTCATTAATGCGTGTGAATGTGAACCGTATTTGGCGGCAGACGGGCGGTTGGCCATTGAGCAAAGCGACAGTGTACGCGATGGTGTGGCTTGGCTGGCACGGGCGGGTGGTGTACCCGCCAACGGTGTGCGGTTGTGCGCGGAATCCGAAACGGTGGCGCGCGCGTTACGCCGTGCCGCCGCAAACACCGATTGGCACGTGGTTTGCTTGCCGGAATGTTACCCCCAAGGCAGTGAAAAACAACTGATTCGTGCCGTGTTGGGCAAAGAAATCCCCGCAGGCAGTTTCCCGAATGAGCAAGGGATTTTGGTATCGAATCTTGCCACCGCCGTGGCTATGGCGGATGCCGCGCGCGGATTGCCGCTGACTCACCGCGCGGTAACGGTTTCGGGTGAGGTAACTCGCCCTTGCAATCTGCTGGTGCCTATCGGCACACCGTTTCGCGTGTTAGCGGCGTGGGCACAACCGCGCCTTACGGGGCGGCGTTCACAACTGATTGCCGGCGGAGCCATGACGGGACGGCGCATAAAGTGCGTGGATGCGGGCTTACCCAAGCATTGCAACGGCGTGCTGGTACTGCCTACCGATAGCAACGAGGAGACCCCGTGCATTCGTTGCGGCGCTTGCGTGCGGGTATGCCCCTCCGGATTGGCACCGCGGTTGATTGAGCAAGCGTGGCTTAACGAGGAGGATGCTTTGTGTGCCTCACTTAAGCCGTCTGCCTGCATTTCTTGCGGGTGTTGCTCGCGCGTTTGCCCGGCGCGGCGAAAACTGGCGGCGCGTGTAACGGCGTTGCGGCGGAAAGGAGATGCCCGATGAGGACAACGGTCAAACACCCACCCCCGTACGTGTTAACACACCGCCGCACAACCGGCGTGATGGGTGAGGTATGCATTTCGCTGGTTCCCCCCTGCACCGCCGCGGTGTGGTTTTTCGGTTGGCGGGCGTTGTGGCTACTGGTGACGGCGGCGGCAATCTCCGCCATTACCGACCGTGTAGCGGCACGGTTGCAAAAAACCACTCATCCGTTTGACGGCGCCGCCGTGGTAACGGGACTCATTTTGGCATTATCCTGCCCGGTGGGTACACCGTTATGGTTGCTCGCACTGATGTGTGTTATGGCGATTGGTTTGTTTCGCGAGGCGTTTGGAGGCGTCGGTGCGAACTTGTTTAATCCCGCTATGGCGGCACGCGCCGTGCTGTTGGTGGTGTTTCCGGCGTTTTTATCCGGTTATACGTTGCCGGACGCCGTGTCCACCGCCACCCCGCTGGTCGATACCTCCACACCGTTGTGGCTAA
>JAZRRV010000153.1:0-3679 GCA_045651085.1 Acutalibacteraceae bacterium | reverse complement strand
CCCCCGTTGGCCCGCGCAACAGCAGACTGACGTCGGTTCCGTCAAAGCCCTCCGCGTAGGCACGGCAGTAAGCAATCACTTCCCGCATACGGGCGCGGGGCGAAATGCCGGTGCGACCGTCTGCACGGGAGGAATAATAGTCCAAATCCAAATCATCAAACGACAACGGGCGCATACCGGATAGTTCCGACAACGCTTGGCAGGAAAGTTCCCGAAGCAACGCCTTAAAACAGTTGCACCGCTTGCCGTTCGAAAAACCGGTATCCTCGCACTTGGGACACGTGTATTGCGGTTCAAAATTGCTCACGCCCGCACCGTTTTCCCGCAGTAACATGGACATTTCCACTTGCAGTGCCAAGTTTTCGGTTTTAATGCGTTCCACTTCCTGCTCTACGTTAAGGCCAGCCAGCACCGCCGTAACCACCTTACCGGAGGACAGTGCCATTTGTTGCTCAATTTCGCGCAGGCGGGGGTGCTTTTGTATCATCTGCTGGCGCAGTGCCGCCGCGCGCGCTTGCGCCGAGCCGCGCCGTTGTTCCAACACGGCTTGTGCTTGCTCATAAATCTCTCGACTGTATGCCACGGCGCTCACCCTTTCTTTTTCTTTTTATAGACCGGGATGTATTGTTCCACCATTGTTTCGTATTCACTGTCGGTTGGCTTGTTTGGCGTTGCCGGCTTTTCGCCGCACAAGGCGGCTACTTTTTCCGGCGTGTCGGCACCGTGCGTGTGCCAATTTTCCAACACGCGGTTCATATACCCCGTTTGAAATTTGCCTGTTTTTTGGCGGCACACGGCAAACGCCATGCGCAATACTTCGTCGCTAAACTGCCAGTCGCACACCCATTTTTCCGCCGCGTTCAGCACGGCGGTGCCGTTGGGCAGTTTTTCCGGTTCGCACGCGGCCCGTACCCGTTCCAGCGCTTGTTGAGCACGTTCTAAGTAACACAAATGCTCCTCTGCCGCCGCCATCGTGACAATGCCGCGGTCCGCCCAGTCCAGTGCCACCTTTTCGATATACCGCATAGATAACCGCCCGGCCGCCGCCGCGTACCCTACCACCATTAAAATAACGCCGGCAGGTAAACCCGCCGTGTCGTACAAATACAACAGCGTTTCGCGGTCTCCGGGCGATAAGGGGCGACCCATACGAGAACTGACTTCGTCCTCTAGCCCCGCGTATTCCTCATTTTCTGCGCGGCGAGCAATCACCTCCGGCAGTTGGGGTTTTACCGCCTGCGGACGCGCGGCCGGTACCGACCGTTCCGTTGCCGGGGTGGCGGCGGGAACTGCCGGCGGGGAAACAACCACCGTTTCCTCCCCCAAAGTGAGCACACCGGCATCCACCCAATAACGCACCGCGTCGCGGCATTCCGCCACCGAGGTGCCGGCTACACGCGCGCACTGTTCCTCATCATACTTGCCGCCGTTGCGCGCCAACCACAACAACACCCGCAACTGAATAACACCCGCCAACCGCAAGTGCTTGTCCGCAATCTCCTGTGGCAGGATAAACACATGGCGCAACAACGGCGCACTCCAGTAATATTCGGCCACGGTATATCCCTCCCCTTTTTTGGGCGAAACTTTCCACCCTAATTTACCTTTCCATTATACACAAGGTTCGACGAGAAACGCAAGACCTTTTTCTGTTTTACCGCATTTCTGATAAAAATTAGTTGCTTTTTACAAAAAAATGTGCTATCGTAGTAATCGTTAGGAAAAAGGAGGTGCTGTAAGTATGGCTTTCAAAATCACGGATGAGTGCATTGCCTGCGGCGCTTGCGCCGAGGGTTGCCCGGTTGGTGCGATTACCGAGGGTGACGGCAAATACGTCGTTGACGCGGACACCTGCATCGATTGCGGCGCGTGCGGCGAAGTTTGCCCGGTGGGCGCTGCTCAGGCGGACTAATTAGCTGTGCTCTAAGGGGCTGTCGTAATGGGGCGGGTTTTCCGCGGCGCTTACGGCAGCCCTTTTGCTATAATTTTGTAGGTAACGGAGGAACGGCTATGCCTCACGTTGAGGATTTGGGCGGCGGTGTTCACATTACGGTGAGCGAGGAGCACACGTTTGGAACCGACGCTTTACTGTTAGCGGATTTTGCTATGGTGCGTGCGGGGGAACGGGTGTGCGACCTTGGCACCGGTTGCGGCATTTTACCGCTGTTGTTTCACCGTGTCTCGCCCGCACCGTTTGTTGACGCGGTGGAGTGTGAACCGCAAGCCGCGGCTCTTGCGCGAAAAAACGTGGCGGATAACGGGTTGAGCGAATACATTACCGTGTACGAGCAGGATTGGCGGGCGCTGACCCTGCCGCCCGGCGTATATGACCGTGTGGTTTGCAATCCCCCGTATTTTGCGCAGCACAGCGGTGCCGCCTCAGCATCTCCCGCGCGCCGTTTGGCGCGGCAGGAACAGGGCGATACGCTGGCGGCGGTATGTGCCGCCGCGGCGCGTTTGTTGCGGGGCGGCGGGCATTTTGTTTTGTGCCACCGCCCGGAACGGCTGGTGGACGTACTAAGTACACTGCGCGCGCATCACTTGGAACCCAAACGCTTGCAACTGGTGCACGCGCGGGCGGAGTTGCCTCCGTTTTTGTTGTTATGCGATGCCGTGCGCGGCGGAAAACCCGCGCTTACGGTGTTACCCCCACTTATTTTGGAAAGACAGGTGAACCCATGTCCGGAACGCTGACACTGGTGGGCACGCCCATTGGCAATTTATCGGATTTTTCGCCGCGGGCGGTAGAAGCGCTGAATGCCTGCGACTTTATTGCCGCGGAGGATACGCGCGTGACGCTAACGTTGCTGAACCATTTTGGTATTCGTAAACCGCTGATAAGTTATTACGAACACAACAAACGCGAGCGCGGCGAACAGATTTGCCGCAAACTGGAAGCCGGTGAAAACGCGGTGTTGGTAACGGATGCGGGGATGCCCGCCATTTCCGACCCCGGCGAGGAACTGGTGGCGCAGTGCCACGAACGTGGGATTCCCGTAACCGTGGTGCCCGGCCCCAGCGCGGTGATTACGGCGCTGGCGGTATCCGGAATGCCTACCGGTCGGTTCACGTTTGAGGGGTTTTTAAGTGTTAACCGCCGCAGTCGGCGGGAACATTTGGCGGCGCTGAAAGACGAAGTACGCACGATGGTGTTTTACGAGGCGCCGCACAAACTTGCCTCTACACTGGAAGATATGTTGGAAGCGTGGGGTGACCGCCGCTTGTGTTTGGTGCGGGAACTTACCAAACTGCACGAAGAAGTGCGGCGCACCACGCTGGCAGAGGCGGCGGTATATTACCGCAACGAAGCGGCGCGCGGCGAATTTGTACTCATTTTAGAGGGGTGCACGCCCGCCGAGGAACCGTCCGTCTCACCGGAGGACGCGGTACAACAAGCGCGGCATTTGGTGGAAAACGAGGGCTTGTCCCCTTCGGAAGCCGCCCGCCGAACGGCGGCGGAGACCGGACTGAAAAAGAGCGACATTTATCGGTTGTTGACAAGGGG
Organism: Acutalibacteraceae bacterium; assembly: GCA_045651085.1. Classification (GTDB taxonomy): domain Bacteria; phylum Bacillota; class Clostridia; order Oscillospirales; family Acutalibacteraceae; genus RGIG3009. The sequence goes on along the minus strand of JAZRRV010000153.1, from coordinate 174 downwards.
GGCTGACGATGTTTGAACGCCTGTTCAGTGGCAGTACACCGCTGTGGATTGTGCTGGCCGCTATCCTCGGTGTGTACCTGTACGTTACGGGGAAAAAGCAAAAGAGCGACACGGCGGCCGCTCTTTGTAAGCGTTATGTGCGGCTTACGCCGGAAACGTTGGAGGCACTGTCGG
>JAZRRV010000152.1:0-23914 GCA_045651085.1 Acutalibacteraceae bacterium | reverse complement strand
TTTTCCACCGTTTGTTGTGAAAAGTTTTCCACCTCCGCCTGCGTTAGGATACGGATTCAACATAACGGATAAGGATACGGATAGGGATACGGATTCCGCTTTGGATTCTGCTTCGGATTCGGATTCGGATTGGATTCGGATTCGGATTCAGACGGACAAGTTGCCGCAATCCGCTGACAATTGACCGCCATTTGCTGACAAATGACTTTTCCACATTTCTCCACACACTTTCCACCGTTATTCCTCCTCTGCCGCTACCGCCGTTTCCTCGGTATTCGGCGGCGGAAACCGACTGCGCTGATTGCGTACACGCTGGTGTTTTCCCCACGTTACCAACTGCAAATACGGCAACCCCAACACCGTATACCGTTCAATCAGCCCCATCATTTCCAACGTATCCATAGCGGCACTCACCTGCGCCGTTTCCACGTCTTCCCGCAACGGAAACAACCGTGCCCGCAACAACGCCGGCCGTGCATCTTGCCGCCCGTAATCGTCACATTGCACCATTAAGCGATAAAAACACACCTCCTCAAACCAACTCAATCGTTCGATATTCGGACTGGTACACACCGATTCTTTTAATATCCGATTGGGCATTCTCCCCCTCCTTTCTCTACTTTAAGTAGAATTTTAGTGCCGAAAAATGCCCCGACAGGCGAAAATACGCCAAGCCAGGGAAGTGTCTGTGAGGTTACCCCTATTATACTCTCCTTTTGGTAGAATGTCAAGAGAAAAGTGGAGTTTTTTGGAAAAAAGGTTGCCAACGTTCTACTTTTGGTGTACAATAGAGGAGTAGAGGCCACGAAAGGGAGGCGAGCGTGTATGTCCATTGGCGAAAATATCCGCCGTCTGCGGGAGCAGCACGGGCTGACCCAGCGGGAGTTGGGGGAAATTGCCGGTGTTTCGGACAAAGCGGTATCCACGTGGGAACTGGGGTTAAAAGAGCCGCGTTTGGGCGCGGTAGCGCGGCTTGCCGCGCATTTTGGTGTGTCAAAAAGCGTTATTCTGGACGACGCGGCACCGTCTTCGGGGTTTGCGGCGGCGTTGGAGCGGTTATGTGCCGCGTGGGGCCGCACACCGGAGCGAATCGAGCACGATTTGGGGTTCTCCCACGGGCGGTTGCTGATGTTGCGCCGCGGCACGGCATCCCCCACCGCCGCAGAATTAGACGCATTATCGGCGTATTTCCGCACACCGCGTTCGGTTTTGTTGGGGGAAGCGGTGTTGCCGGAGGGCTCTAACGTTACCCCACTGCCGCCGGAACGCGGTATTCCCTCGCCGCAACCGCGGCGGGTAACACCGCCGCCGTACCTAACGCTGCAACCGTCGTACGGCACCTCGTTGCGGGACGAACGCGCCCGCGCTATGCCGTTATCGGTGCGCCGCCGTATTCCGGTGTTGGGTCGGGTACCGGCGGGTGTCCCTATTGAAGCCATCACCGACGTGGTGGAGGAACTGGAACTGGACAACCGCCTTTCCACCTCGGGGTACGATTATTTTGGTCTGCTGGTTACGGGGGACAGTATGTATCCCGAATACCGCGACGGGGACGTGGTGATTTTGCGGGTGCAATCCACCGCCGAAACGGGGGACGACGTCGTCGCCTACATCGGCGGCTCGGACGCCACACTCAAACGGCTGACGGTCACGGAAAACGGCATCCAGTTACGCCCGCTGAATCCGGACTATGCCGCCCGCAGTTTTACGCGGCAGGAAGTGTTATCCCTGCCGGTAACCATTGCCGGCGTTGTGGTAGAGCAACGCCGCACACGGAGGCGATAACGATGCCGCGAAAGAAAACACCGGAAGAACTGCGCGAGCGTATGCAAGAAAACGTGGACGAAGTATTCCGCAAATCGCACGACCCGAAAACCCGTTCCCACTACGGTGTTCCGCAAACGCACAAGCGAAAACCGGCAAAACCGCGGGAACGCAAAAAAGAGGGTGGGTATTTTCTCAACTTTTTCCCGATGTATCGGAAACATCGCGCGCACCACTCGCTGGTGTATTTGGAAAAAGACGGGAAATATTATCTGTTACACCGCACCCGCTCGTCGGAAAAACCCGAATGGGTCTCCCCCGGTGTGCGAATGGTACGCGAATTTCGCGGGCAGGGCGGCTTGGCAGTCGGGTTGGAGGACAGCGCCACCCTATTGGGCGCGTGTTTTACCAAATGGACATACCGCGGTGTGATTGATATTTGGGACGAAAGCACCAAAGAGGGCTGCATTTATTCCGAGCGGTACTACGTCTTTCACGTTACGGAATGGCTGGGCGCACTGCGCACCGAATGTGACGAAGGCGTGTTTGAATGGGTGGACAAAGCGGACCTTGCCTCGCTGGGCATGAAAAACGGGGACCGTTTGGCGCAACGCCTGCTGGAAAAGGACCTGCGCTTTTCGTATTTGGACGAATTGTTGAAAGACGGTGTTTGCGTGTATACGGAACTCAACACCAAACCCGTCTCGGTGGAGGAATGGGGCACCAACGACCGCCCCCCCGAAAACATATACGAATGATACTGCCAAAACACGGCGCACTCTGCACAGAGTGCGCCGTGTTTCTGTATGGGTAAGTCAGCGGCCGCCGAACAACGCGCACCACCATTCCACCACTTTGAACCGCACCGCATAGCGCGGGGTACGGGTCACGCTTTGTTGCCCTTCGGTGAGCACGGCGTCCAGTGCTTCGGCATCCACCGCGGCGGAAACACACAGCGGCGGGTACACCACGCACCACCAGTTGCGGCCCGCGCCGTCCCCAATGGTCACCTGCAGGGCATCGTACACCCCCGCCGGCAGCGTAACCTCCTCATACGTGCGGGTGGTAAACGCGGTTTTGGTAAGTTGCACCGTTACGGGGTACTGCTGCCCCGCCGCATACACCTGCGCTTGCGCCGCGCCCTGCAACGTGGGCAACGCCGCTTGTAACGTTTCCAACGCCTGCGTGCGGCTCTCGTCACCGCTCAGCAACCCCTCTGCCGCGGCGGTCACCGCATCGCGCACTTGCAGTTTCAGTGCTTGGTCGGCTTCGCTGTTAGAATGTGCCAGCACGTGCAACCGCACCACCCGCTCGCGTATCCCCTCACAACACCCCGCAAACCCCAACGCCTGCACCAACACGCACAGCACCACGCCACCCAGTAGCGCCCGCACCCATCGCGCCATTACGTCCACTCCCTTTCGGTGGGAGTATGGGAACATTTCACCCCGCTATACAACAAAACCTCCGTTTGGCACGCAAACGGAGGTTTTTCTTGGTTTGTTTAATTGCGCAATGCTTGCAACGGCGCGGGAATCCGCCCGCCGCGGTGAATAAACTTGGCGGGAGACGCGGGGTTCACCGCCATCACCGGCCCGCTGCCCAGCAAGCCGCCGAACGAGAGTTCCTCGCCCACCGTTTTGCCAATGGCGGGAATCACACGCACCGCCGTGGCTTTGTTGTTAATCATACCAATGGCGGCTTCGTCCGCAATAATGGCGGCAATAATCTCGGGCGAGGTATCCCCGGGAATGTTAATCATATCCAACCCCACCGAGCACACCGCCGTCATCGCTTCCAGTTTTTCCAGCCGCAAACACCCACTGCGCGCGGCGGCAATCATGCCCGCATCTTCCGTTACCGGAATAAACGCACCGGACAACCCGCCCACGTGGGAGGAAGCCATCACGCCGCCTTTTTTCACCGCGTCGTTGAGCATCGCCAGCGTGGCGGTGGTGCCGTGCGCACCGCACTGCTCCAAGCCCATTTCTTCCAAAATGTGCGCCACGGAATCCCCCACGGCGGGTGTAGGTGCCAGCGACAAATCCACAATACCAAACGGCACACCCAGCCGCCGCGATGCTTCTTTGGCAACCAACTGCCCCATACGCGTAATTTTGAACGCCGTGCGTTTAATTAAATCCGCCACCGCGGTGAGGTCGCAATCCCCCGCTTTGGCAAGCGCCGCACGCACCACGCCGGGGCCGGATACCCCCACGTTAATCACACAGTCCGGCTCGCCCGGGCCGTGAAACGCCCCCGCCATAAACGGATTATCCTCCGGCGCGTTGCAAAACACCACCAACTTGGCAGGACCAATGCAGTTGCGGTCCGCCGTGAGTTCCGCCGCACGCCGCACCACGTGCCCCATTTGCGCCACCGCGTCCATATTAATACCGGACTTGGTAGAGCCAATATTCACCGAAGCACACACGTGCTCGGTGCGCGCCAGTGCTTCGGGAATCGCGTCTATCAATTCGCGGTCGCCGTTGGCATACCCTTTGTGCACCAGCGCGGAAAACCCGCCAATAAAGTTCACCCCGCACGCCACGGCGGCACGTTCCAGCGTAAGCGCCAACGCCACCGGGTCTTTGTTCTCGCACGCCGCCAACACCATGGCCGCCGGCGTTACGGAAATGCGCTTGTTAATAATCGGAATCCCGTATTCCTTTTCAATCTGCTCGCCGGTTGCCACCAAATCTTTGGCAAGGCGGGTAATTTTCTCGTACACGCGGCGGCACATCGTCTCGCAATCGCTGTGGCAGCAATCCAACAGCGAAATGCCCATGGTAATGGTACGAATGTCCAGGTTTTCGTCCTGAATCATCGTAATGGTTTCCAGTATATCGTGTGTATTCAGCATAGCGTACCTCTCAAATGCGGTGCATGGACTGGAAAATATCGTCGTGCATCGCGTGAATGGACAACCCCATCTCCGCACCCAGCGCGGTCAACTCGTCCGCCAACTGCGTAAAGGGAATATCGCTCTTTTCAATATCCACCATCATAATCATGGCAAACATATCCTGCAAAATGGATTGCGTCACTTCCAACACGTTAATGTTGTGCGCGGCGCAAATGGCAGAAACCTTTGCCAAAATGCCCACCATATCCTTGCCAATAACCGTAATCACTGCCCGCATTTTTCTCGCTCCTTTTGTTATGTTACCTATTATCCTACACCATTTTACGGTTAAAAGCAAACATTTTCTTGTGGCACGGGGTAAATTGTGATATACTATAAAAAAGATATACGCAGGAGGGCTACCGGTTATGGATAAATTACTGAAATTGCTGGACGAAAACGCGCGGCTCAGCGACGCGCAACTGGCGGCCATGCTCGGCCGCACGGAGGAAGAAGTGCGCGCCGGCACCGCCACGCTGGAGCACAGCGGCGCCATTCGCGCCTACAAAGCGGTGGTGGACTGGGATAAGACGGACCACCAACGCGTCACCGCCATTATTGAACTGAAAGTCACCCCCCGCCGCGACGTCGGGTTCGAAGCGATTGCGGAAGAAATCGCTTCGTTTGAAGAGGTGGAAAGTGTCTATTTGATGTCCGGCGGGTACGACTTGTCGGTGCGTGTCAACGGGCGCTCGTTTCAGGAAATTGCGGCGTTCGTGTCCCGCCGCCTCGCCACAATGGACTCGGTGGTCTCCACCGCCACGCACTTTATCTTGCGGCGGTATAAGGAAAGTCAGGTGGCGTTTTTGGACAACGAGCACGATGAAAGAGGGTACGTGTAAGTGGACTATCAAAAACTGATGAACCCCACGTTATGCGCCCTGCCGCCTTCGGGGATTCGCCGTTTTTTCGACATTGCGAATGAAATGGAAGACGTGATTTCCCTTTCCATCGGGGAACCGGATTTCACCACCCCCTACCACATTCGTCAGCAGGGCATCCAATCGCTGGAAAAGGGCAAAACGTGGTATACCCCCAACGCAGGTCTGCTTTCCCTGCGGGAAGCCATCAGCGGCTACGTATGCCGCCGCACCGGCGTGACGTACGACCCAAAAACGGAGGTTCTGGTCACGGTGGGCGGCAGCGAGGGCATTGATTTGTGCCTGCGCACGCTGGTTCAACCGGGGGACGAAGTGCTTATCCCGCAACCGAGTTTTGTGTGTTACGAACCGCTCACCGCGTTGGCGGGCGGCACGCCGGTGCCCATTGTTACCCGCGCGGAGGATGGGTTTCGCCTAACGGCGGAAAGCTTACGCGCCGCCATCACCCCCCGCACCAAGTTGTTGGTGTTGCCGTTTCCCAGCAACCCCACGGGCGCCGTTATGCGCCGCGAACATTTGGAAGCGGTGGCAGAAGTGCTGCGCGGCACAAACATTTTGGTGCTGGCGGACGAAATTTACAGCGATTTAACCTACGGCGGCACGCCGCACGTCAGTTTGGTCTCGTTTCCGGAAATGCGGGAACGCACCGTGTATATCAGCGGTTTTTCCAAATCGTTTGCCATGACAGGTTGGCGCTTGGGCTACGCCTGCGCCCCCGCCCCCATTATGAAAATGATGACCAAACTGCACCAATATGCGCTCATGTGCGCGCCCACCACGGCGCAGCACGCCGCCATTGAGGCACTGAATAACGGCGAGGAGGCCGTGGAGACGATGCGCGCGGATTACGACGCCCGCCGTCGGCTCATCGTGAACGAACTCAATCAAATGGGGCTTACCTGCTTTAATCCGGAAGGCGCGTTTTACGTGTTCCCGTCCATTGCCGTAACGGGGCTGAGCAGTGAGGAATTTTGCCACCGTCTGTTGCAAGAAAAGCACGTGGCGGTGGTGCCGGGCACGGCGTTTGGCGCGTGCGGCGAAGGGTTTGTGCGTATTTCGTACTGCTACTCGGTGGCGCACATCACGGAAGCGTTGCGCCGTATGCGGGAATTTGTTGCAGACTGCGGGGCGGCGCTATGAGCATTACGCGCCGCGCCCCCGCCAAACTCAATTTGTCGCTGGACATCACCTACGGTCGGCGCGAGGACGGCTACCATCCCCTGCGCAGTGTGATGCAGGCCATTGACTGGTACGACACCGTCACGGTGGATTTTGCGGCAGACACCGCCATTCATTTAACGTGTGACGGCGGCATTCCCGCCGACGAACACAACACCGCCTACCGCGCGGCGGCACTGTTCCGCGAAGCGGCGGGCCGCCCCACCGAGGGGTACGTGGTAACGGTAACAAAGGAGATTCCCGCCCAGGCGGGGATGGCGGGCGGCAGTGCAGACGCCGCCGCCGTGTTGCGTGCGCTCAACACCCTCACGGGGGAACCGCTTACCCCCGCGCAGTTGCATGCGCTGGCGGCGCGCATTGGGGCGGACGTGCCGTTTTGCCTGTACGGCGGCACAATGCTCGCCACCGGCACCGGCACGGAACTTACCCCCCTGCCGCCACTGCCGCTGTGTGCGCTGGTAGTGGTCAAGCCGGAGGGCGGCGTTTCCACGGCGGAAGCGTACCGCCTGTTGGACAATGAAGAGTTTTTGCGTATGCCGGATATTGAGGGGCAACTCCAAGGCCTGCGCGAGGGCGACCTCGGCAAAATTTGCCGCGGTATGGGCAACAGTTTTGAACTGCCGCTCTCGTTGCCGCACACCGCGCCCATTATTGACCGTTTGCTTGGCGGCGGCGCACTGGGCGCTTCGCTCACCGGCAGCGGCAGCGCCGTGTTCGGCGTGTTTGCGGATATTCAAAAAGCCGCCGACACCGCCACCACGCTTGCCAAAACATACCCGCTCACCCGCTTGTGCCGTCCCGTTTCGTGCTAAAAAGAACATAACAAAGGCGGGGCAGTGTTTATCACTGCCCCGCCGTTTTTTTATGTAGTTACTCTGCCGCGCCGGAAATATCCATAAAGGTGTTTCCGCCCGTCGCCACCGGCAACTCACCGTTCCATTTTTCCACTTTGGAATACTCAATCAGGTTCAGGTTCAGCGAAGCCGAAACCTTGCGGTTGGCTTCCGCCTGTGCCTCCGCCTTTTTCAAAATGGCCTCGGCTTCCGCTTCGGCGGCAATCACCTTTTTCTTGGCCTCCGCCTCAGCAATCACCAACGCTTGCTGCTGTTCCGTCTGGGTCTTAATCAAGTTTTGCTCCGCCACCTGCTTTGCCTCAATCGCGGCGCTGAACTCCTCCGAAAAATCAAAATCCACAATGTTAAACTTCTCAATAATAATGCCGTAACTGTTCACCTTTTCTTCCAGCGTGCTCTTCACCTCTTGGCTCACCTGCGCGCGCTCGGTAATCAGTTCCTCGGCGGTGTATTTGGCGGTCACGGATTTCATACTCTCCTGCACCGCGGGCAACAACATAATGGTTTGGTAATCGCGCCCAATGTTTTGGTATATGTACGCCGCCGATTTGTTCCCCACGCGGAAGTTTACCGCAATGTTACTGCTAATGGCCTGCAAGTCCTTGGACACCGCGGGGGCATCCACGTCTGCCTTTTGAATTTTGTTGGAAAGCACCTCCACCGTTTGCAACAGCGGCACTTTCAGGTGCAAGCCCTCCTGCAACGGCGTTTCCGAAACGCTCCCCAGCGTTACCACCACACCGGTAGAACCCGCCGGCACCACCACAAACGCAGAAAACAACAGCACCAGCGCCAGCACCGCCACCGCGGCCCACAGCACCACGCGTTTTGCCACTTTGGGGTTTACCGCAACCCCGACGCCTTTGTTGCCATTTAACATACTTGTTGCCTCCCTATGTTCCTTTATTGCCACGGCACACGCCGTGGTTTTTTATTTTTTAAGCACCGCCGCACGGTCCAGCAGTGCAAACACCGGCGGCAACACCACCAACTGCACCACTGTCATAATCGCGGCTTGCAAAAGCCGCCCCGGCAGCACCGACCAATACGGCGCGTGGTTGGTCAGCGAAATCCACGCCGTGTTCAGCAGCAAACTGCCCACCACCTGCGTGCTCAGCACGCCCGCCGCAATGCACCAAAAGCGGCGCGAACGGGCAAAACACAACCCGTACAAAAGCCCAATCACCGCCGCCGTCAGCGTGTATCCGGGGAAATACGGCCCGTACGGAAACAGCATCGCACCAATAAAATCGTTCAGCCCGTGCACCACCGCGCCGGCAATCGGCCCGTACAGGTACGCCGCTACCGCCACCGCCACAAACGCAAACCCAATGCGGCGGTCCCACAAGTTCACCGAGGCAAACCGTGTCAGCACCACGTCCAGCGCCAGCAGCATACCGCACACCACCAACCGTTGCAAGCGTTCGGGCTCTTTTTTGTTGTTTAACATCCTATCTCCTCCTTAAGCCAAAGCATTGAAACCGGAACCCGCCCCAAAGGCGCGTGATTTCGGCGCTTTTTGGCTTTTCGTCGAAAGCAGGCGCCGGCCTTGCTTTCTCCTCAGCACCAAAAATCATCACAAAATTCCACGCCTTTGGGGTCGCAGAATTTTGAGGGTGTCAATTTTTTGGTGTGCAAGGAAAAAACGCAGTTAATCCTGTCGGATTAACGAGTATTTTGACGATGCCACAGCGGAAAATTGGCCACTCAAAATCGAGTTCGGGTTTCAATGCTTTGGCTTTTTCCGTTTGTTGAACAAGGAGGGTGTGCCTGCCTTATATCCAACAGCGGGATGCGGTTTGCGAACCGTAAGCCAACGCTTTTCGTCTCGACGGCAACTCCCCGTCCGCCGGGCACTGCATTGCCGCGCCACGGCACGGCAACAACGCTCACAAACCTACTCTGTTTTGCGGGTGTCACGGCGCCCGCCACCGTAATTTTATACTCTCAGTTCAGCACAAAGAACTGTTCGTACCACAAAATAAACGTGTAAATCGTCCAAATTTTCTTCATATTCAGCGCGCGGCCTTGCTTGTGGTCGTAAAGCAGCTGCAAAATCGCCTCGCGGTTAAAGAATTTGTCCGCAATCTCGCCCGTAAACGCGGCGCGCACGCGCTCATAATAGCAGTCCTGCCGCAGCCAATCGTTCAGCGGTACCGGGAACCCGCATTTGGGACGGTTGGCAGTACATTCCGGCAACCGCCGCAACGCCGCCCGCCGCAACGCCACCTTGGTTACGTTGCCGCGCACACGGTGTTTGGTAGGCAACGTCACCGCCAACTCCAACATCTTACGGTCCAAAAACGGCACGCGCAGTTCCAGCGAATTCGCCATACTCATACGGTCCGCCTTTTGCAAAATGTCATACAACATCCACGTTTGCATATCCACGTATTGCAACTGCGTGGGTTCGTCCAACGCCGCCACTTTGTTAAAATGCGGGCGGGCGAGTTCCACCGGGTCGCACGGCGTGCCGGGATTTTTCAAATACCGCGCCCGCTCGTCGCGCGTGAACACGTAATTGGCGCGCATAAACCGCTGGTACGGCTGCAACGCCCCGCGCAGGGCAAACCGCTTGCCCTTTACGCGCTCGGGCAACCGCCGCGCCACGGCGGCAACCGCCCGCCGCACCCACCGCGGCAAACGGCCGTAGCGGGCAAAATGCCCGCCCTCCACGTACATGGGGTAGCCACCAAACAGTTCGTCCGCGCCCTCGCCGGACAACACCACTTTCACATATTTGGCGGCGTTCTGCGCCAAAAAGAACAACGGCACTTCCGAAGGGTTGGGCAACGGCTCGTCCATATAATACTGAATTTTGCCCGCCCAGTCAAAATACTGCTCGGCAGACACTTTGTTGGCAATGTTCTCCACGCCCACCACGCGGGAAAATTCCTGCGCGTGCGCCAGTTCGCTGTACTTTTCCTCCGCATACCCCACCGAAAAGGTGCGGATATGCTCCGTACCGCGCGCCACTTCGTTCACCACGTAACTGGAATCCACCCCGCCGGATAAAAAGCAACCCACTTCCACGTCGCTTATCTGGTGCACCTGCACCGTTTCTTCAAACGCTTCGGCAATGCGGCGCTCCCATTCCTCGGCATCGGGTGCCTCGTCCGCGGCAAAACGGTCGGCAACGTCATAGTACTTGTGAATGTGCATCTCGCCGTTTTGGTACTCAAAATACTCGCCGTTCAGCAGTTTGTACACGCCCTTAAAAAACGTGTCCCGCGTGGGCAAATACTCGTAACACAACCAATCGGGCAGGCGAGATTCGTCCAACTCTTTCACAAACAACGGGTGCGATAAAAACGATTTTATCTCCGAGCCAAAGAAGAATTGCCCGTCCCGCTCATAGTAATAAAACGGCTTAATCCCAAAAATATCCCGCGCGCCGAACAACTTTTTCTGTGTTTTGTCCCAAATCACAAAGGCGTACATCCCGCGCAAACGGTCGAGTAGCGCGGCGCCCCACTGCTCATACCCGTGCAACAGCACCTCGGAATCGGTATTCGTGCGGAAAACGTGCCCCGCGGCCCGCAACTCCTCGCGTAATTCGCGGTAGTTGTAAATCTCGCCGTTAAACACCAGCACCTTGGTGTTGTCCTCGTTTTCAATGGGCTGGCTGCCGCCCTCCAAGTCAATAATGGACAACCGCCGAAACCCCAGCGCAATATCGTCGTCCACGTAATAATCCGCTTGGTCGGGGCCGCGGTGAACAATGCGGTCCGCCATCGCTTGAATCACGGCGCGACGGTCACCGCCAAAGCCGTTCACAAAATATCCTGCAAAACCGCACATTCTCCGTCTCCCCTTTCACACGGTGTTAATCCCGCAATCCCTTGTTGCCAAAATAGCGGGCATACTTTTTGAAATAACTCGCCTGATTTTTTTGAAAATACACCCAACGGCGGAAACTCCAATCCCGCCCATACAGCAGCGACCGACACAGTTTGCGCCGCCGAATAAGGTCCCGCGCTTTGGCGCGCAGTTCGGGGTCGGACACGTACTCAAAAATCAAGTGTTTCGGGATAAGTGTCCACAACGTCTCGCCGTTTGCCACCACGCACTCCGCGGGCTTGTCCAGCAAAATGTCTTCCGTTAAATACTGCGCCAAATTGTACCCCTCTGCCGTTACAAAAAAACTGCTGCGCCCTTGGCGGGGGTTCATTTCAAACAACTTATATTGCCCGTCGCGGCTGTCCAACTTAAAGTCAAAGTTGGCAAACCCCACGTACCCAATGTCCTCCAAAAACGCCTTGACCTGCCGCGCCAGTTGGCGGTCCTCCGCGGGAATAATGGCGGCGTAACTGCCAATCCCCTCGGGCGAATGTTCCTCCAGCAACGCCTGCCCCAGCGCCATCAGGCGCACCTTTTTGTCCTTGCCGCAGTAGCAGTTCATCACGCGCATGTGGCTGTCGTCACCGGGAATGTACTCCTGCACAATCAAATGGTCTTGGTAGGAGGAACCGTAAATCGCCGCCGTAATGGCGTCAAATTCCTCTTGGTTTTCCGCCACAAACACCTTCTTTTTGTGCGGGAACCGACAGTTCCAGTAAGCCACACTGTTGGAGGGCTTTATCACCACGGGGAACGCAAACGGCACGGTAAATTCCGCGTAATTGTTCACCGTTACCGTGGTGGTTTTGGGGTAGGCAAACCCGTATTGGTCGCACAACGTATAAAACGATTCTTTCATACTCAACTGCATCAGCAGCGTCTCGTCAATGCAGGCAAACCGATAATACGGCCGCAACGCATCTTGGTTGCGCACCAGCAACTTGGTGTAGTTATCGCCGCAGGGAACCAGCAGCAGCGGTATCTCTTTCGGGTACCGCGCCGCAAAGTCAATTAACGTGCGGCAAAACACCTCGTCCTCTTCCAGGCGCGGCTCTACCACTTCCACCGAAACAATGCGGCTGTTAGACGTAGCGCCCAACCGCCCTTTGCCAATGGCGACGGATACCAGCCCGTACGCCTCGTGGAACGAGCGGGCCATACCGTATACGTTAATGTCGCTGCCCAGCAACACGGGCACAAACTGCAAGGGCTCCATTCAGAACACTTCCTTGTCCGTACAACGGAATTTTCCGTTATGCGTTAGTCGAATAGTTCGGCGCTTCTTTGGTAATGGAAATATCGTGCGGGTGGCTTTCACGCAAGCCCGCACCCGTAATGCGCACAAACTGGCTCTTGGCCTGCAACTCCTCAATGTTGTGGCAACCGCAGTAGCCCATACCGGAACGCAAACCGCCCATCAACTGATACACCGTATCCGAAAGCGGTCCCTTGTACGGCACGCGGCCCTCCACGCCTTCGGGAACCAGTTTTTTGTTATCCTCTTGGAAATAGCGGTCACGGCTGCCCTGCGCCATCGCGCCCAAACTGCCCATACCGCGGTACACCTTAAACTGACGACCCTGATACAATTCCGTCTCGCCGGGGGATTCTTCGCACCCCGCCACCAACGAGCCGACCATCACGGCGCTGGCACCGGCGGCGAGCGCTTTCACAAAATCGCCGGAATATTTTAAGCCGCCGTCCGCAATCACGGGAATGCCGTGGCGCGCCGCCACGCACGCCGCGTCGTAAATGGCGGTAATCTGCGGCACGCCAATGCCCGCCACAATACGCGTGGTGCAAATGGAACCGGGGCCAATACCCACTTTTACCGCGTCCGCGCCCGCTTCAATCAACGCTTCCGCCGCGGCGGCGGTGGCAATGTTGCCCGCAATCACCGGCGTGTTCGGGAACGCCGCTTTCACTTTGCGCAAGCAGTTCAAAATGTTGTGGCTGTGCCCGTGTGCGGAATCCAAAATCAGCACGTCGGCCTGCGCTTTAATCAGTTCCGCCGCGCGTTCCAACACGTCTGCCGTGGTGCCAATGGCGGCGCCGCACAACAACCGCCCCGCCGTATCACGCGCGGAGTTGGGGTATTTCACGGCCTTTTCAATATCCTTAATGGTAACTAACCCTTTTAACTCGCCCTTGTCATTCACAATGGGCAGTTTTTCAATGCGATGCTGGCGCAAAATCTCCTGCGCCTGCTCCATGGTGGTGCCCACCGGCGCGGTCACCAAATTGTCTTTGGTCATCACTTCGCCAATCGGCTGGCTAAAATCGGTCAAAAACCGCATATCGCGGTTGGTCAAAATACCCACCAATTTCCCGTCGCGGCAAATCGGCACGCCGGAAATACGGTATTTGCCCATCAACTCGTTGGCATCCGCCACCAAATGGTCGGGCGATAAAAAGAAAGGATTCACAATAACGCCGTTCTCGGAACGCTTAACACGGTCCACCTGGTCCGCCTGTTGCTCAATGGTCATATTCTTGTGCACCACGCCAATACCGCCTTCCCGCGCAATGGCAATCGCCATACGCGCCTCGGTCACGGTGTCCATCGCCGCCGTCATCACGGGGGTGTTCAGGGTAATGGTGCGGGTCAGTTTGGTGGTCAGGTCAATGTCCTTGGGCAAAACGTCCGACTCAGCGGGAATCAGCAGTACGTCGTCAAACGTCAACCCCTCTTTCAAGAACTTTTCTTCCGGATGCGTGTTAACCATAGTTTGTTCCTCCTTACAGTAATCGTTTACTCGTCGTCGCTCAGTTTCAGCACCGCCATAAATGCCTCTTGCGGCACTTCCACGCTGCCTAACTGGCGCATACGTTTTTTGCCTTCCTTTTGCTTTTCCAGCAACTTCTTTTTGCGGGTAATATCGCCGCCGTAACATTTCGCCAACACGTCTTTGCGCATGGCGCGCACGGTTTCGCGGGCAATAATCTTGCCGCCAATAGCGGCTTGAATGGGCACTTCAAACAACTGCCGCGGAATGTTCTGCTGCAATTTTTCGCACAAGCGCCGCCCGCGGGAATACGCACTGCCCGCAAACACAATGAATGAGAGCGCGTCCACAATGTCCCCGTTCAGCAAAATGTCCAGCTTCACCAGTTCGGATTTTTGGTATCCTTTCAGTTCGTAATCAAAACTGGCGTACCCGCGTGTGCGGGATTTCAGCGCGTCAAAGAAGTCATACACAATCTCATTCAGCGGCAATTCGTAATGAATGTCCACGCGGGATTGGTCCAAATACTTCATATCCCGAAACACGCCGCGCCGTTGCTGACACAGTTCCATCACGTTGCCCACGTATTCGGTGGGCGCCAAAATGTGCGCCTCGGCAATGGGTTCTTCCGCCATCGCCACCGTGCCGGGGTCGGGGTAGTTGGTGGGATTGTCAATGTACTGCACTTCCCCGTCGGTGCGGGTAATGCGGTAAATCACGCTGGGTGCGGTGGTAATCAAATCCAAATCGTATTCGCGTTCCAGCCGTTCCTGAATAATCTCCATATGCAGCAGCCCCAAAAACCCGCAACGGAACCCAAATCCCAACGCCACCGAGGTTTCCGGCTCAAACGTGAGCGAGGCATCGTTCAGTTGCAAGCGTTCCAGCGCCTCGCGCAAATCTTGATAATGCGCGCCGTCCGCGGGGAACACACCGCAATACACCATCGGGTTCACGCGGCGGTAACCGGGCAACGGCTCGGCGGCGGGTCGCGCCGCCAACGTCACCGTATCGCCCACGCGGGCATCGCCCACCGTTTTAATGGAAGCGGCAATATACCCTACCTGACCGGCACGCAACTCCTCACACGGTTCCAACGCACCGGGTCGCAAAATGCCCAGTTCCACCACGTCAAAATCCGCGCCCGTTGCCATCATACGAATGGTATCCCCCACCCGCAAACGGCCCTCTTTCACGCGAATATACACAATCACGCCGCGGTAACTGTCGTAATAACTGTCAAAAATCAGCGCTTGCAGGGGCGCGTCGTCGTCCCCCGTCGGTGCGGGCACGGTGTTCACCACCGCCTCCAACACCTGCTCAATGTTGGTTCCCAACTTGGCAGAAACCAGCGGTGCCTGCGAAGCGTCAATACCAATAATATCCTCAATCTCGGCACGTACTTCTTCCGGCCGAGCCGAGGGTAAGTCAATCTTGTTAATCACGGGCACAATCTCCAACCCGTGCTCCACCGCCAAATAGGTGTTGGCAAGCGTTTGCGCCTCAATTCCTTGCGAGGCATCCACAATCAAAATCGCGCCCTCGCACGCCGCCAGCGAGCGTGATACCTCATAGTTAAAGTCCACGTGGCCGGGGGTGTCAATCAAGTTAAAAATGTACGTCTCCCCGTCCGCCGCATCGTACGAAACGGTCACCGCGTGCGCCTTAATGGTAATGCCGCGCTCGCGCTCCAGGTCCATACTGTCCAGCAACTGGTCTTCCATATCGCGCAGCGCCCGCGCGCGGCTATGCACCAAAATGCGGTCCGCCAGCGTGGATTTGCCGTGGTCAATGTGCGCAATAATGCAAAAATTGCGAATATGTTCACGCCCCGTCGCCATCTGCACTCTCCTCTCGTTGCGGCGCCGCGCCAATAAACGGCGAACCGTCAGCACACACCGGTTTCCCGTTTTCGTCCAACCGAATGGCGGTTATGTCGGAATGGGTGTATTTGCCAATATCCCGCATACGGAACCGGTCCATATCCGTCATAAACGTAATCGCCATTCCGTGCCGCTTGGCGCGACCCGTCCGCCCAATGCGGTGCAGGTAATATTCGTTTTCGTCGGGAATATCGTAGTTAAACACGGCCTCCACGTCATCCACGTCAATGCCGCGCGCCGCCACGTCGGTGGCAACCAGCAGTTCAAACTTGCCTTTGCGGAACCCTTCCATCACGCGGTTGCGCTGCGCCTGCGGAATATCCCCGTGCAGGCAATCCACCGAGCACCCGCGTTTTTGCAACTGCTTGGCAAGCCATTGCACCGTGCTTTTGCGGTTGCAAAAAATCATCGCCCGTGTAATCGCCAAACTGTCCACCAGCGAACACACCGCATCCAAACGGTCACCCATCGGTGCCTCCAACGCATACTGCGCAATGCGCGGGCGGGCATCGCCCTGTGCTTCCACCGTAATCTCCACGGCGTCGTGCTGGTACTCCCACGCCACGTCCATCACCTCGCGGGAGATGGTGGCACTGAACAACGCCACCTGCGTGTCGCTCGGCGTGGCATTCAGGATTTTACGCACGTCGCGAATAAAACCCATTTTTAACATTTCGTCCGCTTCGTCCAGCACGGCGGTGTACACGTTGCCCAGCCACACCGTGCCGCGGTTCATATGGTCTAACAGCCGTCCCGGCGTTGCCACCAAAATGTGCGGTTCTTTTTTTAACATCGCAATTTGGCGGTTAATGGGTTGCCCGCCGTACAACGCCACAATGTGAATTTCCGGCAAAAACGCCGCCAACTGCTTCAAATCGTCCGCAATTTGAATACACAATTCCCGCGTGGGACACACCACAATACCCTGAATATCGTGGCAGTCGGGCCGAAAGCACTCCAGCAGCGGAATACCGAACGAACACGTCTTCCCCGTACCGGTGGGGGCTTTGGCAATCACGTCGCGCCCCTCCAGCAATGGCAAAATGGCGCGTTGCTGAATGGGGGTTGCCTGTGTAAACCCCATCGCCGACAGCGCCCGCATCAATTCGGGGCGCAGCGCCAATTCTTCAAATCCGTTCACATCCTGTGCCATACCGTCTCGTTCCCTCCGCAAGGACAAACTCTATATTTGGTCTAGTATAGCACAATTTCCGCGCCTAGGCAAGTGGTAACGCGCAAAAAAAGACAACCTTTTCCCTCAACTGGTATAATTCTCCAAAAGCGCCGCCAATTCCTCCTCGCTTGCCACCAAAACGCCGTCGGCAAGCCGTTGTTGCTCCTCGGGCGGCAGTGCCGTCACCTCGGCTTCATACACCTCCAGCGGCTGCTTCCCGTCCACGGCAAAACGCGCCAGCCGCCCCTCCCACACGCGCAGCAGTTGAGGGAACGCCTCTGCCGCCGTGGTGGGCGCCCCCGTAGCCGTGGTGGTAGCGGTAGGTGTGGTTGTCCCGCTCGAAACCGTAGCCGAGCGCCGCCCGCCGCCTATCGGCAACAACACGCTCGCCCACATCGCCGCACCAATCAACCCGGCACACGCCGCCACCACGGGAATCCACCGTCGGTTCCGCTCACGCTCTCCTTCATTACCGGGCATAATCCCCCACCTTTCGGTCCATATTGACTATTAGTGTGGGCTTTATGCGGGGAAATATGCCACGGTTACAATTTTGACATTTGACATTTCGTCGCTTGTGCTATAATATATCTTTGTATCATTTTGATTATCCTTGCTTAAAGGAGGAACCAACCACTATGACTTTTCAAACACCCGCTTGGCTAAAAGGGTTTCCGTCCAAGCGCACGCGGCGTGTGTTGTCCACCTTGGGCAAAGGCGCGCTCACCGTGGGGTTAATTTTGGTCATTGCGGGCTGCATCGTGGCCTGCGTGTTAACGGTGTACATCGCCACCAATTTCGACGGCAAGGCATCTCTGCCGGACGTAGACCTCATCAACCAAAACCAAACCACCATCGTAAAAACGCTGAACAAAACCACCGGCGCGTACGAGGAGTTTAAGCGGTTAGACGGCATTAAGCGGGAATGGGTCTCGTTTAACGACATTCCCGCCAACCTCAAAAACGCGGTCATCGCCATTGAGGACGAGCGGTTTAACGAGCACTACGGCGTGGACTGGAAGCGCACCGTCTCGGCGTTTGCCAACCTGGTGTTGCATTTTAACGACACGGAATACGGCGGTTCCACCATCACGCAGCAGTTGGTAAAGAACCTCACGGATAACGACGACCACACCATTCAGCGCAAGGTCACGGAAATCCTCACCGCCATTGAAATGGAAGAGTTTTATACCAAGGACGAAATTTTGCAAGCGTACCTCAACATTCTGCCGCTCACCGGCACCATTGAGGGCGTGGGCGCGGGCGCGCGGTATTATTTTGACAAAGACGTGCAGGAACTCACGCTGGCGGAATGTGCGGTGTTGGCAAGCATCACCAACAACCCCGCCCGCTACAACCCCTACACGCACCCCTACGCTTTGCGCAACCGCCAGCGCACCGTGCTGTGGAAAATGCACGAACTGGGCTTTATCACCACGGACGAATACCAGCAAGCGCTGGGCGAAGAACTGCACTATTCCGGCACCGTCCAAAGCGGGGACGTGTACGACTATTACACGGATATGTTAATTGACGACGTGGCGGACGCGTTAATGGAAACCTACGGCTACACCGAAGCACAGGCGAAGAATATGGTGTTTTACGGGGGGCTGACCATTTATTCGTGCGAAGACCCGGAACTCCAAGCCAAAGCGGAGGCGGTTTACGCGGACGACGCCAACTTCCCCGCCGCCATTGAGAGCGACAAAGTGCAACCCCAAGCGGCAATATATGTAATGGATTACACCGGCAAAACCGTGGCGGTGGTGGGCGGCCGCGGCGAAAAAACCGCCAACCGTATTCTCAACCGCGCCACGGCTTCCATTCGCCAGCCCGGCTCGGCTATGAAACCCATCTCCGTATACGCACCGGCGGTGCAACTCAACCTCATCAATTTCTCCTCCCCCATTAAGGATTGTTATATTATTTTGCGCGACGGCACCAAGTGGCCCAAAAACTACAACCAAAGCCAACCCCGCGACAGCGGTATGACGGTGGTGGATTTGGCGGTGCAATCGTCCATGAACACCGTACCGGCGCAAATTTTGCAGCAACTCACGCCGCAGCGCGCGTTCAATTTCCTCACCGGCTCGCTGAACATGACGTCGCTGGTCACGTCGGACAACAAAGGCCACACGGACATTGACAACGCGCCCATGGCGCTGGGCGGTCTCACCAACGGCGTGTACGCGCGCGAAATTGCGGCGGCATACCAAATCTTCGGCAACGGCGGCTATTATAACGAACCGTACTCGTTCACCAAAGTGGAACTGGATGGCGAGGTCATTCTCACCAAAACCCCCACCGCGGTACCGGTGCTGGACGAAAACTCCGCGTACGTGATGAACCGCCTGTTGCAAAACGTGGTACAGGGCAGCAACGGTGCTACCGCGCGCTCGCTCAAAACCGCGTGGAAGGACTGGGAAGTGTTTGCCAAAACCGGCACCACGCAGGAAAATAACGACGTATGGCTGGTGGGCGGCACGCCGCAATACGTGGCGGCGAGTTGGTTTGGCTACGACCAAAACCAAGAACTCACCAGCAAACAAACCTCTGCCGCGCGCAATTTGTGGAGCAAAGTGATGCTGGCGTTGCACGACGGACTGGAACCGATGACATTTGATAATTACGCCGGCACCACGGTGGAAGCCACTTTCTGCTACCAATCGGGGCTTTTGGCAACCAACACGTGCCAAAAAACCGGCACGGGCGTGTACA
This sequence comes from Acutalibacteraceae bacterium, assembly GCA_045651085.1. Lineage (GTDB taxonomy): Bacteria > Bacillota > Clostridia > Oscillospirales > Acutalibacteraceae > RGIG3009. Next base: position 3,990 of record JAZRRV010000152.1, on the reverse strand, counting down.
AACCCGACCAGTTGCCGGCCACCTGCCCGCAACACGCGGGCACCCCGCTGTACACCGGCAGCACGCCCTCAACCGGTGGCACGCCCACGGTAGGCACCACCGAAAACACCACCACCGGCACCACGGCAGCGGAAACCACCACCGCCCCGTAAATTCCTTTGCCAAATCACCCCATCCGCCCGCCGAAAAATGGCGGGCGGATGGTTTTTTCGCTTTTTCAAAAAAACCATATTTTTTTGCGTTTTCCCCCTTGATTTTGGGGGGAAGATGTGGTATAGTGTTTGCAACCTTAAAACAAGTGTTCTTGGGTGGTGGACAGTTTATGGCGAATTACCCCGAATGGCTGCTTGTCAAAACCGAGGCATTGCCGGAAATCTACCGTCAGGTACTCGCCGCAAAAACGGACATTGCGGCGGGGCGTGTGCGCTCGGTCAGCGCGGCGGCGCGCTTGCACGGTATTTCGCGCAGCGCGTATTATAAGTATAGGGACGTGGTGGAACCGTACGTCGGCAAGGCGGCGCCCGCCACGGTCTCGGTGGAATTGCTGCTGCAGGACTGTCCGGGTGTGTTATCGGGCGTGTTGGCGGCGTTTTCCAAGGCGGGCGCCAGCATTGTCACCATCAATCAAGATTTGCCGGAAAACGGCACGGCGCGCGCCACCTTGTGTGCGCGCACAGAGAATTTATCCACACCGCTCAACCTGTTTTTGGAGCAGGTGGCGCGCGTACCGGGTGTTCAGCACGTAAGCGGCATTCGGCAAAAAGGGACTACCTAACGGGTACAAAAAAGGGAGGCAGTGGTAATATGGTGCAAATTGCAATTTTGGGGCACGGCGTCGTCGGCTCCGGTGTGGCGGAAGTGCTGCACCAAAATCACGAAACCATTACACACAAAGCGGGGGAACCCATTGCGGTCAAACGCATTTTGGACTTGCGCACGTTTCCGGAACTTCCGTACGCGTCGTTGTTCACCACGTCGTTTGATGACATTGTGAACGATGCGGACATTCGCATTGTGGTGGAAACGATGGGCGGCCTGCATCCGGCGTACGATTACGTAAAGGCGTGCCTGCTGGCGGGCAAAAACGTGGTCACTTCCAACAAGGAACTGGTTGCCGCTAAGGGAGACGAACTGCTGGCCATTGCCAAGGAACGCAACCTCAACTTTTTGTTTGAGGCAAGCGTGGGCGGCGGTATTCCCATTTTGCGCCCCATTGACCAATGCTTAGCCGCCAACGAAGTGTACGAGATTGCGGGTATTCTAAACGGCACCACCAACTTTATGCTCACGCGTATGGTGCAAGACGGAATGGATTTCGGCACCGCGCTGGCAGAAGCACAGCGCCTCGGTTACGCCGAGCGGGACCCGGCGGCGGACGTGGAAGGGGACGACGCGTGCCGTAAAATCTGCATTTTGGCATCGCTGGCGTTCGGCAAACACGTGTATCCGGAACAGGTGCACACGGAGGGCATCACCGCACTGACTCCGGCGGACGTTCAATGCGCCGAATCGCTGGGTTGTGTCATTAAACTCATTGGCCGCGTGCGTTTGGTGGGCGAGCGTTTGCACTGCTTGGTAGCGCCCATGCTGGTTCCCAAAACCAGTTTGTTGGCGGATATTAACGACGTATTTAACGGCATTATGGTGCGCGGCAACGCCATTGGCGACGTGGTATTTTACGGTCGCGGCGCGGGCAAACTACCCACGGCGTCTGCCGTGGTGGCAGATGTGATTGACGAAGTCAAGCACCTGGGAGCGCGCAAGTATTTGTTCTGGGAATCCGGCTCGCCGGACTACGTGCTGGATGCCGGGGCGGACAGTTACCGCTACTTATTGCGTTTTTCCACGGCAAACACGCAAGCGTTGCTCAACCGTTTGCGCAGCGCGGTAGGGGACGTGACACTGCTCCCCTGCACCGCCACGGCAGAGGGCGAAACGGCGGTATGCACGCCGCCGCTCACCACGTGCGCGTTGGAGGAAGCGCTGGCAGCACTTTCAGACGTCACGTTGGTCAGCCGTCTGCGCATTGCCGAGTTATAACCTAAGGAGGAACGAGTATGTTAATTGTTAAAAAGTTCGGAGGCAGTTCGGTAGCGGATGCCGAGCGCGTTATGCGCGTGGCGGGCATCATCACCCGTTCGTACCGCGAAGGCAACGACGTGGTGGTGGTCGTCTCCGCACAGGGCGACACCACGGACGACCTCATTGAAAAAGCACAGGAAATTGACCCAAACGCCAGCAAACGCGAAATGGATATGCTGCTGTCGGCGGGCGAACAAATTTCCATTGCACTGCTCGCCATGGCGTGCGAAAAGTTGGGTTGCCCCGCCATTTCGCTGTTGGGCTGGCAAGCGGGTTTCCGCACGGATTCCAAGCACGCAATGGCGCGCATTAAAAAAGTAGATTCCGAGCGTATCCGCGCGGAACTGGACAAGAAAAAGATTGTCATTGTGGCGGGCTTCCAAGGCCTGAATAAATACGACGACATCACCACCCTGGGTCGCGGCGGTTCGGACACCAGCGCCGTAGCCATTGCGGCGTCCATGCACGCAGACCTGTGCCAGATATACACCGACGTGGAAGGCGTGTTCACCGCCGACCCGCGCAAAGTTCCGAACGCCCGCAAGTTGGAGGAGATTACGCACGACGAAATGCTGGAACTCGCCACGCTGGGCGCGCAGGTACTCAACAACCGCTCGGTAGAAATGGCAAAGAAATACGGCATCGAACTGGAAGTGCTTTCCAGCATCACCCAAGTCCCCGGCACCAAAGTTAAGGAGGTAACCAACGTGGAAAAAATGCTTATTACCGGAGTCGCTAAAGATACCAGCATCGCGCGGGTGGCCATCGTGGGCCTGCCCGACTCGCCCGGTATCGCCTTTAAGATTTTCGCCTTGGTGGCGCAAGCCCACGTCAACGTGGACATTATTCTGCAATCGGTCGGCCGCGACGGCACCAAAGACATCTCTTTCACCGTACCGGAAGCAGACGGCGCCAAAACCGTGGAGGCGCTCAAAGAATACTGCACTCACTTGGGCGTAAAGCGCCTGTCTTGCGACACCGACCTCGCCAAAGTCTCCATTGTGGGCGCGGGTATGGAAACGCACGAAGGCGTGGCGGCAAAAATGTTTGAGGCACTGTCCGACGCCAACATCAACATCCAAACCATCTCCACCAGCGAAATCAAAATCTCCGTGTTAATCGACCGTAAAGACGCGGACCGCGCAGTAGCGGCGGTGCACGGCAAGTTCTTTGATAACGACTAAGTACACACCCCAAAAAAGCCGCCAATGCGGCTTTTTTTGTTAATTTGTAAAAAGGAGGTGAGCCCCTTGCCCATTGGTTTGTACGTGCACGTCCCGTTTTGCGTTTCCAAATGCCCGTATTGCGATTTTTACTCCCTCACCGCCACGCCGGCAGAGCAAGATGCGTATGTCGAGGCATTACTGCGCGCTATGGCGGCGTGGTCGGAACAGGTAAACGATACGGCGGACACCTTATATTTCGGCGGCGGCACCCCCTCGTTATTGGGCGGTGAGCAACTGGCGCGGCTGGTCAGTGCCGCACGGACGTTATTTTGTATGCCCGCCACGGCAGAAATCACGCTGGAAGCCAACCCCGCCGATGATTTGTACGATGTGCTCGCCGCCTTTGCCGCCGCGGGCGGCAACCGCTTGTCGCTGGGTATGCAGGCGGTAAACGACGCGCATCTGCACACACTGGGTCGGCGGCACACCACCGCCCAAACGGAAGCGGCGCTCACCGCCGCACACGCGGCGGATATTCACAACGTATCGCTGGATATTATGCTGGGCACCCCCCACCAAACCGCGGCGGACGTTACCCGCGCCGTGGCGTGTTGTGCGGCGTGGGGGGCCACCCACGTGTCTGCCTACCTGTTAAAACTGGAAAACGGCACACCCTTTGCCGCCGCCCCACCGCCCCTGCCAAACGAGGACGAAACGGTGGCACTGTACCACACCGCCGCCG
>JAZRRV010000151.1:0-5386 GCA_045651085.1 Acutalibacteraceae bacterium | reverse complement strand
GAATGCCTTGGTACGCTCGTTTTGGGGATTGTCAAGCACCTGTTCAGGCGTGCCTTGTTCCACAATCACACCGTCATCCATAAAGATAATCTGGTCCGATACTTCGCGGGCAAATTGCATTTCGTGGGTAACGATAACCATTGTCATCTTGGTTTCCGCCAACTGGCGAATGACGCGCAGTATCTCGCCGGTCAGTTCCGGGTCAAGTGCGGATGTGGGTTCGTCAAAGAAAAGAATCTCTGGATTTAGTGCCAGCGCGCGGGCGATCGCCACACGTTGTTGTTGACCACCGGATAATTCACAAGGATAGGCGTTGTGTTTCGCCGAAAGGCCAACCTGGTCCAACAGCGCGCGACCGCGCGCTTCGATATCGGCGAGGATGTTCTTACTGTTGCTCTTATAATCGGGGCGCTCCTTGGCTTGCAGGCGCGGTGCCAAGCATACGTTTTCCAACGCGGTATATTGCGGGAACAAGTTGAAGTTTTGGAAAACCAAACCAAAATGCAACTGGCGGTCCCGCTGTTCCGTAGCGGACAAGCGGCGTGTATCTGCCGCGTCGAAAATGAGGTTTCCATCCACCGCTATCGTGCCCGCATCGGCACGTTCCAGAAATGTAAGGCAACGTAACAGGGTGGTTTTACCGCTGCCGGAGGAGCCGATGATGGATAGCACTTGCCCTTTATCCAGCGTAAAATCCAAGCCCTTGAGGACAACCGTTTTGCCGAACGATTTGCGGATATTACGTACTTCTAAAATAGACATCACGGCACCTCCTTACGCCTTAAAGTAATCCAACTTCTTTTCAATTTTACTGAGCAAAATTGTTAAAATGCCGTTAAAAATTAAGTAGAACACGGCGGTGTAAAACAGCGGCCAAATAAAGCCCTTTTTAATAAACGTTTCGCCCGCCCAAATAATTTCATACACAGCAATAACACGTGCGAGGGCGGTGTCTTTCACCAACGTAATACACTCATTTCCCATGGGTGGCACGATACGTTTGATGAGTTGCAACAAGGTCACTTTGAAGAAAACCTGCGTGCGTGTCATACCCAACACTTGTCCCGCTTCGTTTTGCCCGCGCGGGATGGATTGAATCCCCCCGCGATAGATTTCGGAAAAATAGCAGGCATAGTTGATGCTGAACGTGATTAAGGCGGCGGTAAATCGGGGGAGAAGCGGCCAATCAAACAACAGACCGGGCCCGTAATACACAATGAGAATTTGTAACATCAGCGGCGAGCCGCGCACAATCCACACAATGGTTTGCACAAACCACCGCAAAGGGGAAAGGCGGCTCATAGAGGCCAAGCAGATTAACAAACCGAGCGGCAGCGCAAACAAAAGTGTCAGCGCAAACAGTTCTCCGGTGGTGACCAGCCCTTCCAACAGGGTTTTTGTTACACTCCAAAACGACATAAAACAACCTCATTCAAAGACTGCAATAAGGCAGAGGGGGTGCGCCCCTTCTGCCTTATCGCTTATAATGTAAAACTACTTATTTTGCAATAATGTTTTTGGCAATACCGTACTTTTCAGCCGCCGTTGTGACTTTGCCATCGTCATACGCCTTTTTCCAGAACGTATTGAACTCGGCCACCAAATCGCTGCCCTTGCGGAAACCAACACCGTAATCCTCGGTGGTCAGTTCCACGGTGGTGGTCACGGTAGGATAACTGGTACCCTCGCCAATCATCGCACCGGCCATCAGCAAGTCGATTACGCACGCTTGCACGCTACCGGATTGAACTTCCATCAATGCACGCGCTTGGTCATCCACGGCGGTGTATTCAATGTTCAAAGCGTCCAACGCCTCGGCACCCGCCGAACCCGACTCCACAGCAAACGTCAGAGTGTTCAAACTTTCTTTGGTTGCGTAATTGGCGGCAATATCCGATTTAACAACAACAACCTGTGCGTTCTTGCAATACGGTTCGCTCACGCCCATCAAGCCCTTTACTTCGTCCGTGATGGTCATACCGTTCCACACCACGTCAATGCTCTTGGTTTCCAGTTCCATTGCTTTCTTGCCCCAGTCGGCCAAAACCAAGAACTCTGCATCCACGCCGAGATACTTGGCAAACTCTTTTGCCATATCCGCGTCAAAGCCGACCCATTCGGTGCTGTCTTCCGTTTCTTTGTAATCCATCGGCGCAAAATCGGTAATACCAATAACCAGTTTACCCTTTTCCAGAACGTACGCCTTGTCAGACGTGTTTTCGTCCTTCTTCGCGGCGCAGCCCGCAAAGCAGGTGACGATTAACAGTGCCGCCAGGATAAGTGACAATGCTTTTTTCATAATGAATAACCCTCTCTCGTTTTGTGTTGCTCTCATTATACACTACCACATTAGCAAAGTAAAGTGCAAAATCGATATTTGCACAGAATTGCAAATAAAAATGGTTAATTTTTCGAATATATTGCGTTTATTTCGTCTTCTTCTGTGATTTGTGTGGCACGGGCAGGTTTGCCAGTGTTACCGCGCCAAACATGACCGCACAACCAAGTCCTTCGCGTAGGGTAAGCGTATCGCCCAATACAGCCCAACCAAGCAGTACGGAAAAGACCGATTCTAAACTGAGCAACAGTGTTACAACGGTGGGGTTGGTGCCTTGCTGTGATACGATTTGAAGCGTGTACGCAATACCGCTGGAAAACACGCCGACGTATACCAACGGAAACCAGCACGAAAGAATGGCGGTAAGACTGGGGCGCTCAAACACAAACATCAGCACGGTGCTGGTAACGGCAACCACGACCAATTGCGCGCAGCACAAATGAATGCCGTTGATATCGGGCAATCGGTCCACCACAAGAATTTGCAATGCAAAAAACACCGCGCACAGTAAAATCAGGGAGTCGCTGGGCTGAATGGCAAAGCCGTCGGTGATACACAATAAATAAAGTCCGACCAAGGCAATACCGGTGCTGACCCATACAGTTAACGAGGCGCGACGGTGACAGAACAGCCCGAATATCGGAACCAGTACCACATACAACGAGGTGATAAACCCCGCTTTGCCGGCACTGGTATCTGCCAATCCCGCTTGCTGAAGATTGGTGGCAATTGTCAGTGCTACGCCGCAGATGATGCCGCCCCATACCAAGCGGCGGCGGTAGTTTGAATCGCGCTTCGCGGGAGTGGGGATACGTTGCCGCAGCAAAAAAGACAGCAGGAACAGCGCCGCCGCACCAATCCACGAGCGGGTAGCCGTAAAGGTAAAGGGGCCCATAACGTCGGCGCTCACGCTTTGCGCAATAAAGGCAGAACCCCACAAAAAGGCGGCCAGCAAGGGGCAGAGAGTGCCCCGTAAATGTTTGGACATCCGTTTTCCTCGCTTTCAAAAAGGTGACCCCGAAAGAATACCACAGATAAAAGAAAAAAGCAAGAACTCTTGACAGTGCGCCGTTTTGTCGTTATGCTATATAAGGTAAAATAAAGGAGAGGAGTGCGTGTTGTGGATAAGTATAAACGGTTGGTTTCCAATACAATGATTTTTGCCATTGGCACCTTCAGTTCCAAACTGCTCTCCTTTTTTCTTACGCGGTTATATACCGAAGTGCTGGATAAGGCGCAATACGGTGTTACCGACCTCATTCAGCAAAGCGGCAATCTGTTGTTGCCGTTGGTCACGTTGGGTATTACCAACGCAGTGGTGCGCTTTGGGCTGGACAAAGGTGTCCGCAAAAGTGACGTATTTACCACCGGGCTTCTGTCTCTGCTTGGCGGGGCGGTACTCTTATTGCTGATTAGCCCGTTGTTGGGCATGGTGGAATTGCTGTCCGGCCATATCGGGTTGTTGTGCTTGTTCGTGTTGGTGTCGTCTTTGCGGTCGTTGTGCGCTCAGTTTGTGCGGGCGCAAAACCGGGTCAAATTGTTTGCGATAGACGGCATTTTGAGCACGGTCACCACCATTCTGTTCAATGTGTTGTTTTTGGTTGTACTCCGGTGGGGCGTGTTCGGCTACATTTTTTCCATTGTTTGTTCCGATGCACTATCGGTTGTTTTTCTGTTTGTTACGGCAAAATTGCAACGCTACGTGGCGCTGCGTGGGGTGGATTTCACACAATCGCGCGCGATGCTTAAATACGCTGTTCCGCTCATCCCTAATACGGTTTTGTGGTGGGTCACCAACGTATCTGACCGCTATATTGTTGCGGCGGTTTGCGGCGAAGCGGCCAACGGTATGTATGCCGCAGCGTATAAAATACCGTCATTAATTATGCTGGTGTCCGGCATTTTTATGGATGCGTGGCAAATCTCTGCTTTTACGGAAAAAGAGGGCAGAGACCGTTTTTACTCCAAGGTGATGTCCACGTACAGCGCGTTACTATTTGTTATGGCATCCGGTATTATTCTGTGCACTCGGTTTGTACCGCACATTTTATTTGCCGAAAAGTTTTACGAGGCATGGCGGTATATTCCGTTGTTGGTAGTGGCAATGGTATTCACGTGTATGGTGAATTTCCTCGGCAGTATATATATGGTAGAAAAGAAGAGCGCGCGTTCCTTGTTTACAGCAGCGCTCAGCGCGATTGTTAACGTGGTGCTGAATGTGTGGTGGATTCCGCGTTTCGGCGTCAATGGCGCAGCGGCGGCTACGCTGGTTTGCTATTTAGTGGTGTTCGGGGTTCGCCTGTGGGATACGCGGCGGTATATCCGAATACAATGGAATTATCTGCGGCTGATTGCGTGCACGGTGATTGTGTTGGTACAAACCGTGTTGTTGCTGCTAGAGGTGCCGTTATGGCTGTTGTGGGAAGTGTTGTTATTCGGCATTGTGGCGGTGTTTTGCGGCAAGGAAATGTGGGAAAGTGTGGTACGCGTTATTCGCCGATAAAATTTTGTTTTTTTAACAAAAAAGTGTTGACAAAAGCAAATTTCGGTGATATTATAGTAACACTGTCCCCCAAAAACGGGGCAGCGAATAGGACCTTGAAAATTAAACAATGCAAAGAACGAAATTAACTACCCGTTAATTTACAAACGGAAGAGAAAATCCGGGCGATGGCGACATCGCAAAACAGAGAAACGCGCAAGCGTGAGAGAGCAGAAGAACGGCTCTGGAAATGATGTTGACCCTGCCGAGAGGCAGCTTCACATACAATTTTTAGAGAGTTTGATCCTGGCTCAGGACGAACGCTGGCGGCGTGCCTAACACATGCAAGTCGAACGGACGAGGTTGAAGCTTGCTTTGACAAGTCGGAGGCCAAGCGGGCTTAGGAAGACAACATGTTTCCCCAACTCCTTGGCTCACAGAACGACATGGCTACGATCCGACTTTCACATACAATTTTTAGAGAGTTTGATCCTGGCTCAGGACGCACGCTGGCGGCGTGCCTAACACATGCAAGTCGAACGGACGAGGTTGAAGCTTGCTTTGAC
>JAZRRV010000150.1:0-8803 GCA_045651085.1 Acutalibacteraceae bacterium | reverse complement strand
GGTTCGTATTTGGCGGGGTGGAAATCGCCCGACCAGTTGGCGCAACAGTACTTATATTGCAAGGACGCGGAGGCGTGGTGCGGCAGTGTATACAACTCGCTGAACGCACTGCAAAAAGATAAATGGGGTGCGGCGGAAGCGCTGGGAAAGGCCTATGCCGGCACACTGAACGAGGAATTTTTGTACAATCAGTTAACCGTGTCGTCTCCGGCAAAAACCACGTTTACCACCACGGAATCCACCGTGACCTTTCAGGGCGGCGGCGACACGAACTTTCCGCTGACAATGAACGGCGAGACGGTGGAATTGACGGAACACGGCTTTTTTACCAAAAAAATAAATCTGTCCATTGGGTTAAATACGATAACGTTTTCGCACAAGGGGAAAACAAAAACGTATCGCATTACCTACAAACAGACGTTGGTGAAATCGGTATCGCCCGCAGCCGATATGACGGTGGATGGGGACAGTGTATTCCTCATTCGCACCGTGGCGCGCAAGGGCTCGGCGGTTTCGGCGGTGATTAACGGAAAAACCATTACGCTGACCGCTACGGAGGACAAAGAGGACGAAAGCGGCAACCTACCCTCGGATTTTCAAAGTTTTGTGGGCAGTTACACGTTGCCCAAAGGCACGGTAGGTAAGGCGCAAGCGCTGGGTGCGGTGAAGGTGACGGCTACCTATAACGGTTTGTCGGAAACTATGACCGGCGGCAAGGTTACGGTGGAGGCGTTGCCCGTGCCCACCACCACGGCACCGCCGACTACCGGTAGCACCGGTACTACTCAAGCCGGTGACAAGCCAAACGAGCAACCTACCCTACCGCCGGCGGGGGATAAGGACATTGTGATTATTACCGCCGAATATGCCGAAACTTTTAGCGGCGGTGAGGCAATCGACGATTGGTCGCGGCCCTACAATTCCTACTTGCCGCGCGGCACGCAGGATGCGTTGGTTAAAAAGGTGTACAACGGCAGTTTGTCGTATTATTTGTTGGCATCCGGTAAGCGGGTGTACCAAAAAGATGCCAAGGTGGTGAAGGGTGCCGCCCCGCAAGCGGCACCGCTTGCAGGTGGTACAGCGGCGGTGAGTGGCATTCACACCGTGCTCACGTTTGATGCGGCGTGGGATGTGCCGGTATATTTAGCGGCGTACCCGCAGCGGTATTACAAGGATTCCGGCACGCCCAATTACGGCATTGAAAAGTACGGGCAAACGGCAGAGTATGTGGAAGTGACGTTCCATTACGTTACCCAAACGCCCGCCGCACCGGATATGGCGGGCAACCCGTTGTTCTCCGCGGCCGAGTGGATAAACAAAGGGAACAACGTGTGGGTGTTGCGCTTGACGTTGAAAAACAAGGGCGATTACTACGGTTGCCAACCGGTGTGGAACGGTGACCGCTTGACGTTGTCGTTTTTGAACCCCGTGGACATTTCCGCCAATCCCGTTTCTGCAAAATTAACGGGGGTGCGCGTGCTGATAGACCCCGGACACGGTTCGGACGACGACAAGCCGTGGGAAGGCCCGTTTAATTTGGCGTACGCAAACGTATTAAAAGAGAAATTGGAAGCGCTGGGTGCTACGGTGGCAATGACCCGCGACAAAGATTTGGGGAGCAACGGGTTGTCGCTTGCTGGTCGCGTGGCGATGGCGCACGCCGGCGACTATCATTTGGTCATCAGCGTGCATATGAACGGGTACGACGGCACGGCTACCGGTGCCACGGTGCATTATTACGATGAACCCGCCTACACGCTTTCCTCGTACATTTACCCCAAAATGCACGCCGTGGAAACCACCTACGGGGTGGGGACATCCACCAACGGACGGCCGCGGTCGTCCGGTACGGTGTGGGGTACACTGTATATGAATCGGTGTATTTTTGATTGCCCGTCGGTGTTGCTGGAATGTGCGTTTTTAGACAACCCCAAAGACAAAGAAGCGTTAATAGACCCGATTTACCGCGACAAATTGATGCAAGCCGTAACCGAAGGGGTGGTGGCGTATTTTGAAGCCATGGGATAAGCGTTTGTTTTCGGCTGACGAAATTCGCCGCCACTTGGAACAACCGGCTTGCTTTACCATTACCGTGGAGCCGCAGGTGACCTCCACCAACACGCTGTTGCGTGCGGCGGCGGAGGACAACGCGCCGGAGGGCACCGTGCTGGCGGCGGCGGCGCAAACCGCCGGTCGTGGGCGAACCGGGCACAGTTTTTGGTCGCCGGCGGATACGGGCGTGTATTTCAGCGTATTATTGCGCCCGCACACAACGGCGGATAAAGCGTTAACATTAACGGCGGCCGCCGCGGTGGCGGCGGCACGCTCGATTGAGGCCGTGTGCGGTAAGCAGGCGGATATTCAGTGGGTGAACGATGTTTATTGCGCTAACAAAAAGGTTTGCGGTATTCTTACGGAGAGTTGTTTGAATACGCAAAACGGCGGGCTTTTGTATGCCGTTGTCGGCGTGGGCATTAACGTGGCACCGCCTGCTGATGGGTTTCCGGAGGAACTTCGTACGCGTGCCGGCTCGGTGCTGAACGCACCGCCTGCGGAGGATATGCGCCCTCGTTTGGTGGCGGCTTTTTTGAACGAGTTTTGGCCGTTGTACAACGCCGGTAACACTGCCTTTTTGCCGGAATATCGGCAACGTTGTTTGCGGCTGGGGCGTGCGGTGCACGTGTTATGCGGCAAGGAGAACCGTCCCGCCGAAGTGCTGGATATTACCGATACGCTGGCGCTCCGCGTACGGTTTGAAGACGGCACGGTGCGGGAACTAACCTCCGGCGAGGTGAGTATCCGCTTGTCGTCGGAAAAATAGTTTTTAATGACAACCCCGCCCGATGTGATTCACATCGGGCGGGGTTTGTTTACGTGTTTTTCAGTTGTTGATACTGTGCTACGGCTAACGCGTCGCACCGCTCGTTTTCCGGGTGGCCTTGATGCCCGTGTACCCAGTGAAACGTGACTTCGTGCAGCGCAATGAGATTAAGCAACGTATCCCACAAATCGGCATTGAGCGCGGGTTTTTTATTTGGCTTGCGCCAACCGTTGCGTTTCCAGCCGGCGGCCCAGCCCTTTTCGATGCCGTTTACCACGTATTGCGAATCGGTGGTAATGCGCACGGCACATCGCTCGTTGAGTGCGGCCAGCCCACGAATGACCGCGGTTAATTCCATTCGGTTGTTGGTGGTAACGGCTTCGCCGCCGCACAATTCCTTTTCGTGCGTGCCGTAGCGTAAAATAGCCGCCCAGCCGCCCGCGCCGGGGTTGCCGGAACACGCGCCGTCGGTAAATAGTTCTACCTGTTTCACGTTGCTCACTCCTCTTGAGTTTCATTATACCAAAATTTTCAACAGATGCAAGCATAAACCGCCGGCTTGTCGTGCATACTTCTTGACAAGCGATGAAAATAAAGGTAAAATAGAAATAACAGTATGTGTTCGGTTTTGCAAATGTCGTATATAAATGCGTTCGGAATGGTAGACATATCCACAGCCTCACACCGTGTGGGGCTTATTTGCTTATTTGTTTGAAGAATGGAGGAAAATAATGACAACTGAAAAACGCACGAAACAATCCGGTTCGGCGCCGCAAAAGCAGGCGCAACGCAAACCGTATACCCGCAAGCCGCGGGCCTATGGGGGGCAGGATTCTGCCCCTAAGCAGGATATGCGTTCGTCGGGGAATAAACAAGAAAACACCCCGCAACAAAAGAAAGAAAAGCGCCCGCAAACGGCGCATCGTCGCGGTGCTCCGCAACGCAAAAAAGAACCCGCGTTGCCGGTGCGTCTGACAATGCTCGGCGGGTTAAACGAAATCGGCAAGAACATTACCTTGTTTGAATATGGGGACGACGCCTTTTTAATTGATTGCGGTATGGCGTTTCCCGATGAGGATTTGCTTGGTGTGGATATTGTGTTGCCGGACTTTACCCACGTGGAAAAGAACGCCGACCGTATTCGCGGTGTGCTGATTACCCACGGGCACGAAGACCACATCGGCGCATTGCCGTACCTGCTGAAACAACACATTTTCCCGATTTATGCCACCAAATTGACCATTGCATTAATTGAGTCGAAATTAAAAGAACACGGGTTGTCCGGCAAAGTACCGCTGCACGTGGTATCGCCCGGCCAAACGGTAACGTTCGGCAAAGTTTCGGTGGAATTTATCCACGTTAACCACTCCATTCCGGATGCGGTGGCGTTGGGGATAAAAACTCCGCTGGGGTACGTTATCCACACGGGGGACTTCAAAATTGACTGCACCCCCATTATGGGCAAGATGATTGACCTGCCCCGTTTGGGCGAAATGGGCAACGAAGGGGTGCTGGCGCTGCTGGCAGATTCCACCAACGCGGAGCGCCCCGGTTACACACCCAGTGAACACGTGGTGGGAGACAGTTTTTCCAAACTGTTCAAAAACGCCGAGCGCAAACGGGTGATTATCGCCACGTTTTCGTCCAACCTGCACCGTATTCAGCAGATTATTGACGCCGCTGCCAAGGATGGGCGAAAAATTGCCATTTCCGGCCGCAGTATGATTAACTACGTCACCATTGCGCACGAACTGGAATATTTGCGTATTCCGGACGGCGTTATGGTGGATATTGAGGCGATTAACCACTACCCCAAGGATAAGATGACCATTATTACCACCGGCAGTCAGGGCGAACCGATGTCGGCGCTGGCACGTATGGCGTTTTCCGACCACCGACAAGTGGCGGTGGGGCCGGACGATTACATTATCATTTCTGCTACGCCGATTCCCGGTAACGAAAAAACCGTGGGGCGCGTGGTAAACGAATTGATGAAATGCGGTTGCGACGTGGTGTATGAAAAAATGTATGACGTACACGTATCCGGTCACGCATGCCAAGAGGAATTAAAGTTGATTCAGGGCATTACCCGTCCTAAATTTTTTATTCCGGTACACGGTGAGCGAAAGCATCTGCACAAGCACGCGCAGTTGGCGCGGGCGATGGGGATGGATGCCCGCAATATACTCATTCCCGACATTGGCAAGGTGATTGAGATTACCGCCGACAAAATGGCCGTGGTGGGCAGCGTGCCTGCCGGCCGCGTGATGGTGGACGGTTTGGGCATTGGCGACGTGGGCAGTATTGTGCTGCGTGACCGCCGCCACTTGGGTGAGGACGGTCTGATTGTGGTGGTTGCCACCATTGATACTGCCGAGGGATACGTGGTATCCGGCCCCGACGTGGTGTCGCGCGGGTTTGTGTACGTGCGCGAAGCGGAGGATTTAATGGAGGAAATTCGTGCGCTGGCGCGGGACGTGTTGGAGGACTGTTGTGCCGGCCGTGCCCGCGATTGGAACACGATGAAAACGCGTGTGCGTGACGAGCTGTCGCGCCGCATTTTCCAAAAAACCAAGCGTAGCCCGATGATTTTGCCGATTTTAATGGAAGTGTAACCGAAAATTCGTGGATACAAGGGGGGAGAAGCATAATGAGAAACCGTAAGGTCTGGGGCGTTACACCGCTGCTTTGGGTGCTCAGTGCCGCGCTCGTTGTGTTTCTCGTTCCCGTGTTTTTCTTAAACCGCCCCGTGTTTTACGGGCAACTCGCGGTAACCGTGTTGCTCATAGCGGGGGTGTTGTGGCGGCAGATGGCGTTGCAGCGCGATATGCGCCGTTATCTTTGCGGCTTGGCGGATAGTTTGAACCAGCAGGACCGCCAAGCGTTGGAAAGCACGCCGGTGCCGGTACTGCTTATTTCTGCCGCGGGCGAAGCGGTGTGGTACAATACCTTGTTTCGCAAGGAAGTGCTGGCCGGCGAGGACGTGTACGGCGCCGCGCTGGGTACGGTGTTTAATGAACTGAGAACCGAGCAACTCAGCCGCCGATTTTTGCCGCATGTGGTGCGCGGTAACCGCACCTATGCGGTGTATGCCGCCAAACTGCGGGCGGACGAGCATGCGGGCTACGTGTTGTACTGTGCGGATAACACCGAACTAACGCGCATTGCCGCAGAATATGAGGATAGCCGTCCGGTGGTGTTATCGCTTTACATAGACAACAGCGAGGAGATTATGCAGAACCTGCGCGACAGTGAGCGTGCGCAGATTCTTTCCCGCGTGGAGAGTTTGCTGGAGGATTGGGTTGCCATGAGCAACGGCGTGTTCCGCAAATGCGGAAATGACCGTTTTTTGGCACTTACCGAGCAACGGCAGTTGGCGGCAATGCTGGAGAGCCGATTTGACATTTTAGACAAGGTGCGGGCCGTGCGCACTGCCGACGGTGCCAGCGTGACGTTGTCGGTCGGCGTGGGGACGGGTCGCACGTTGAGCGAAGCGGAAACGCAGTCGCGCCAATCGTTGGATATGGCGTTGGGGCGCGGCGGTGACCAAGCGGCGGTAAAAACCGCCAACGGGTTTGATTTTTACGGCGGGTTGGCCAAGAGTGTGGAAAAGCGCACCAAAGTGCGTACCCGCGTGGTCGCCTCGGCTTTGCAGGATATGATTGTTACCAGCGATAACGTGTTGTTAATGGGGCACCGGCATTCCGATTTGGATTGTTTGGGCGCTTGCGCCGCGCTAACCGCGGTATGCCGCAGTTTGGGTAAAAGCGCCTACACGGTGTACGACCCGCAAACCACATTGGCGAACGTGTTGGTGGAACGGTACGCCGCCGAGCAACGCAGCGATTGGTTTGTGGAGGAGCAGGATGCCCTGCCGTTAATGACGGAAAACACCTTGCTGATTATTGCGGACATTCACCAGCCGGAACGGTTGGAGTGCCCCGCGTTGTACCAGCGTGCTAAGGCGGTGGTGGTCATTGACCATCATCGAAAAATGGTGGCACACATTGACAATGCGGGTTTGTTTTATCACGAACCGCACGCCAGTTCCGCTTCGGAAATGGTGGCGGAATTGGTGCAGTATATGCCGGATGCGCGCATTAGCCGCTTGGAAGCGGAAGCGTTGCTTGCGGGTATGATGTTGGATACCCGCAGTTTTGTAATGAAGGCGGGGGTACGCACCTTTGAAGCGGCGGCGTATTTACGGCGTTTGGGTGCGGATACGGTGGAAGCAAAGCGGATGTTTTCCGAATCGATGGATACTTACCGCTGCAAGTCGGAAATTGTGGCGGCGGCGGAACAGTACGGCAGCACCGCCATTGCGTGTACTTCCTTGTGCGGCGGTGCGCAGTTACGCATTGCGGCGGCGCAGGCGGCGGATGAACTGTTGTGCGTGCAGGGTGTGGAAGCGTCGTTTGTACTGTTCCCGGAAGGGGATGGGTTTAACGTTTCTGCCCGTTCCTATGGTGCGATTAACGTGCAACTGGTGATGGAGGCAGTTGGCGGCGGCGGTCATCAAACCATGGCCGGTGCATATCTTAAAAACACCAATCAACAGGCGGCGGTTGCGCTGCTGCACAAGGCGATTGATGCGTATCTTGCGGAGCGTCGCCGTGCGCAAAAGGTGCAACAGCAATCTGAACAATAAGTTCCAAAGAAAGCAGGCGAGTAATATGAAAGTGATTTTGAAACAAGACGTTAAGGGCCAAGGCAAGCAAGGGCAATTGGTGCAGGTTTCGGACGGATATGCCCGCAACTTTTTGTTGCCGCGCGGTTTGGCAGTTGAGGCGGATTCGCAGGCGATGAACGACCTGAAAAATAAGGAAGCGGCGCGAGAGCATCACCTGAAAGTGGAAAAGCAGGAAGCAGAAGCCGCGGCGGCGATGTTGTCCGGCAAAACCGTAAAGATTGTGGCGCGTGCCGGTCAGGGCGGGCGTTTGTTTGGCTCGGTTACCACCAAAGAAGTGGCGGAGGAACTGGCCAAACAGTACGGTGTTACGGTGGATAAACGCAAAATTGCTATGGCGGATGCCAAAGCGTTTGGCGCGTACGAAGCGGAAATTAAATTCCCGCAGGGTGTTGCCGCCAAAATGACCGTGATGGTAACGGAGTAAGATAAAACACTCAACCGAGTGGAGGATGTGAGTAGTATGGCAAACGAATCAGCCGTGTTTGACGAATTGAATCTGCCGTATAGTCTGGAGGCCGAGCAAGCGGTGCTGGGTGCCATTTTGATGGATGCGGAAAGCATCAATCAAGTGGCGGATATTTTGCGCCCCGAACATTTTTATTTGCCGGAGCATCAGGCCATTTACGGTATTATGTTAATGAAGTTAATGGAATCCAAAACCATTGACTTTGTTACGGTGCTGGAAGCACTGAAAACGGAATCGTATTTTGCCGGCGAGGAGGGCAAAGGGTATCTGCTCAAGTTGGCGCAGATTGTGCCTTCCATTTCCAACATCGGCAACTATGCCCGTATGGTGCGCGAAAAGTTTGACGTGCGCTCGCTGATTCATATCTCGCGTGAGATTATGAGCGACGCGATGACTCCCGGCACTGACGCCTCGTTGCTGATTGATTCCGCAGAGCAAAAAATTTATGACATTCGGCAAGACCGCCACCAAGGCGGGTTGGTGCCCATTCAAGACGTGATTGCCTCTAACTATGAAATGTACAGTAAACTCAACTCGGCGGAGCGTGACCAGTACGTGGGTATTCCCACCGGTATCAGCGCGTTGGATGAGATTACCACCGGCTTGAACCGGTCGGATTTGATTATTGTGGGCGCGCGCCCCGGTATGGGTAAAACCAGTTTTGCGCTGAACATTGCGCGCAACGTGGCTATGTTGCAAAATCGCCGTGTGGCGGTGTTTAACTTGGAAATGTCACGTGAGCAGATGGTAAACCGCTTTTTATCGGCGGAAGCACGGGTCTCCTCCAAAAAATTGCGTACCGGCAACTTAACACCGGACGAGTGGA
>JAZRRV010000149.1:0-2432 GCA_045651085.1 Acutalibacteraceae bacterium | reverse complement strand
GACCGCTTGGCCTCCGACTTGGTGTTGTTCATATGATTGTTCACGTCCACGTCGCTGTACCGTACCGTACGCGTGCCGGCTTGTTCCCATTCTACGGCAGGCAAGCGAAAACGCGTGGACAGCGGCAACGGTTCGCCTTCTGTGTAATGCAGGTCCACCGTGCCGACGCGGCACAGCGATTGCGTGTTCAAATCCAGCAATGCCCATACACTGGCGCCTTCACCAACCAGAGTATCTTCGCGGTACAATTGATAATACCGCTCAAATGAGACGCCGCGCGGTGGGTTGTACGCCCACGTGCGAACCGTGAGGCGGTCGTACGCGCGCAAGGGCGTATACAACTGTACGTTGATGCGGCTGAGCACAAAGGAATACCCTTGCGCAATGAGTTCGCGGTAGGTGGGGCCTTCGGCACGCATCTGTCTGTCCGCCGTTTCCTGCAAATAGCGGCACAGAGCTGACGGATGCACCTCGCCGTTATGACCGGTATCGTGCGAAAGAACGGTATATTCCTCCGTGTAACACATAGCGTACTCCTTATTGCAGTTGTGCCAAGCTTTGCTCGAGCAACGCCAACTTTTCTTGCAAGCGCTGCGCTTGTTCGCGGGCGGTTTGTACCACGTTGGCGGGGGCTTTGTCGGTAAATGCCGGATTCGCCAACCGCTGGTTTACACCGTCTAATTGCTTTTGCACGCCATCTTTTTCCTTTTGCAGACGTGCGCGTTCCGCCGCTTTGTCTACCAAATCATCCAGCGGGATTTTAATGGTAGCGTCCGCGGTAACAATGCTCACCGCGCCGGGAATATCAAACGTTTCGCCCACCTGAACTTCCGAAGCGGAAGCCAAACGCTCCATAAACGGTTGCCCTTTTTGGAAGGTGGAAGCAAAGGCGGTCTCCACGAACACCTGTGCTTTGCGGGAGGGCGGGACGTTCATTTCGCTGCGGCGGTTACGGATAGCACCAATGGCTTCCATAATGCGCTCCATTTCGCGTTCCTCTTCGGGGAAAGAGAGCGCGGCATCGTACACCGGCCAAGTGGTAGTCATCAGCGCTTCGCCGTTGTGCGGCAACGATTGCCAAATCTCCTCCGTGACGTACGGCATGAACGGATGCAACAGTTGCAGCATACCGCTCATCACATACACCAGCACCTGCCGCGCCGCGCCGGCATTTTCACCTTGCAGACGTGTTTTGCACAGTTCAATGTACCAATCGCAGAAATTGTCCCAAATAAAGTCGTACAATTTTTGCACGGCAATGCCCAGTTCAAACTTATCCAGATTTTCCGTAACGGCTTGCACCAGCGTGTTAAAGCGGGAAACAATCCACTTGTCTTCCAGCGTGAGCGTGTCCGGCAAGGTCAGCGGCACGTCGTGACCGTCAATGTTCATCAAAATAAACCGTGCGGCGTTCCACAACTTGTTGGCAAAGTTGCGGGATGCCTCCACCTTGTCCGTCATAAAACGCATATCGTTGCCGGGACTGTTGCCGGTGGCCAGCATAAAGCGCAACGCATCGGCACCGTATTGGTCAATAATTTCCAGCGGGTCAATGCCGTTGCCCAACGATTTGGACATTTTGCGCCCTTGCGAGTCGCGCACCAAACCGTGAATGAGCACCGTTTGGAACGGGGCTTTGCCGGTGTAGGCCAAGCCGGAGAAAATCATACGGCTTACCCAGAAACCGATAATATCATACCCCGTCACCAAGGTGTTGGTGGGGTAGAAATACTTTAAGTCTTCGCTTTCGGTGTCCGGCCAACCCATGGTGCTGAACGGCCACAACGCGGAGGAGAACCACGTATCCAGCGTGTCGGGGTCGCGCACCAGCGCGTGGCTGCCGCAGTGCGGGCATACGGTTGGGTCGTCCTTGGTAACCACGGTGGCGCCGCAATCGTCGCAGTACCACGCGGGGATTTGGTGACCCCACCACAGTTGACGGGAAATGCACCAGTCACGCGTGCCGCGCATCCAGTTCATATAGTTTTTGGTGAAGCGTTCCGGTACAAAGCGGATTTCGCCTTTTTCCACCGCCTCAATCGCAGGGGCGGCCAACGGTTCCATTTTGACAAACCATTGCTTCGACACCATCGGTTCAATGGTGGAGTGACAACGGTAGCAGGTGCCGACGTCGTGGCGGTGTTCCTCGGTTTTTTTCAAGAAACCACCGGCTTCCAAATCCGCCAAGATGGCGCGGCGCGCTTCGTCGGTGGTCATACCGGCATACTTTCCGCAGTCAAACACTTCCGGCTCGTCCGCGGCGGCTTTGCCGGCGGCACGCAATTCGTCCGCCTGTGCTTTGTCGGCAGCGCCCGTCATCAACCCATCGTAGGTAAACACACGAATGAGCGGCAAATTGTGCCGACGTCCCACCTCAAAGTCGTTCGGGTCGTGCGCGGGGGTGATTTTAACCACACCGGTACCCTTGGTCA
>JAZRRV010000148.1:0-3595 GCA_045651085.1 Acutalibacteraceae bacterium | reverse complement strand
ATACCGGCGGCACGACCGTGCCGCCCCCGCTCGCTGCCGATGAGGCCGCCAAGCGCCGCCGCCAGTACAACGCGAGCGAGTACCGACCAAATGTTAAATCCGTTCAAAATAGCCATAATTTCTTCCATGGGTCGCCCCTTTCCCGACAACAAAAAACAAAAGCGGCGAAAAGACAGGCACCCCTGCTTTTTCGCTGCACCGTTTCCGCGGTCGACAAATCCACATTCTCACCCACAGTATACGGGATTTTTTCGCCAATGTCAAGCAAAAGTAAAAAAGCCGCAGTTTGTTACCAACTGCGGCTTTTTGCCTGTGACTGAAAACGGGTATGTCAGCGATTGTCTACCTTTATCTCACCACGTACCATGACCAGTACGATGTTGAATTCATCGTCCACCACCAACAAGTCCGCCAATTTCCCGACTTGAATGGAACCGGTCTCGTTATCCACACGAATGGCACGCGCCGGGTTGATGGTTGCTGACTTAACGGCTTGCTTCACCGGAACACCGAACCGAATAACGTTTTTGAGTTCGTCATACAAATTCGAGGTAGAGGCGGCAATGGTGCCGTCCGCCAACAGGGCTTTCCCATCACGTACATATACCGTTAAACCGCCCAAGTCGTACTCACCGTCCACGTGGCCGGCGGCACTCATCGAGTCGCTGACAATCACGGAATTATCCTCGCCCAACTGCGCAAACGCAATGCGCAGTGCGGCGGGGTGAATGTGGAAACCGTCGCAAATCAATTCGGCGCGCACGCCGTACCGACGGGCGTTGTCGAACACCGCCCCGACCACACCGGGACTGCGGTGTGTCAAACCGCTCTGCGCGTTGTACAAATGCGTAACGTGGCGCACACCCCAACCAAAGGCGGCACACGCCTCGTCATAATCTGCCGCCGTGTGAGCGATTGACACCGGACATACGGGCTGAATTTGTTCCACAAACGCCTGCGCTCCGTCCAATTCCGGCGCAATATCCACTACTTTAATTAACCCGCCGCAACTTTCGTTGAGTTTCGTAAACTCCTCCACGTCGGGAAGACGAACGTGAGCGGGATTTTGGGCGCCTTTTTTGGACATCGCAATATACGGTCCTTCCATATTCACACCGTGAATATACGCGCCGGAAACCGTGTTCCGCGCGGAGGCCACGTTGCGGAAAATGGTCTGCAGTTCCTCAAACGACAGCGTCATTGAGGTGGGGCAGAACGAAGTGACACCGCGTTGCACCAAGCAACGGGACATCGCCTCCAATGCTTCCGGCGTTGCCTCACTGGTATCGTGCCCACCGCAACCGTGAATATGTATATCCACCAAGCCGGGCAAAACGGTATATCCTGTCAAATCCAGTACGTCATCGCCGGTAGTGCGCGTGTCCACCGCCGCAATGCGGTCGCCTTTTACCGTAATGTTTAACTGCTGCGTTTCAAATTGGTCGTTGTAAATTGTTGCATTTTTTAATAACATACGTAGTCCCCTTTTATTATGCGCCGCTCTTGCTGCGGTCAGCCCATTCACTAACCGCGAACACTTATACTATTACATTACTCATTTCCCGCAGGCGGTTCGTTTGATTGCTCTACGTTGCTCACCCACAGCACCACGGTGTCCCCCACCTTAATGGGCGCACCGGCGGCGGGCTGGCTTTTTTCTACCGTACCTTTTTCCAAGTCCGATATTTGCAACAGCAAACTTTCGCCCACTTGGTAACCCAGCGCTTCCAAGTACAGGCGCGCGTGCGTTTCCGACCAACCGGTTACATCCGGCATCGTACGCTCCAACGGACCCGCACTGATAACCACGTTGATGGGCGTACCGCGCTCTACCTTGTCACCGGGAGCGGGCGTTTGCGAAATGATTTGTCCTTTCGGGAACGTATCACTATATTCGTAGCCCTTTAGCACCACTTTCATTTGCCCTGACAAAACCATTCCTTGGGCTACTTTCAAGTCCGTCCCGCGCAGTTCCGCCACCTCAAACAACGCGTTGCCGGTGCCGATAGTGCTGACCGTATCCGTAGAAGTGGTGGGCTTCATGGTTAAACTGGGTTGGGTCACCGTGGTGGTAGGCGCACTGCCGCCAAAATTGATGTACCCCAAACCGTTGAGCGCAAACACCGCCACAATGGCCAGTGCCACGGCTACCACGCCGAAAATTAACCATAAGTACGGAAACCGTTTTTCCTCTTTCACAGGTTCTTCCTCCGTTTCTCGCAACGAAGCCACTGCCTGCGTTGTGGACAATTCGTCCAGCAACTGTTCCGCCGTACGCGTGCGGTAACCAACGGACAAACGCAGGGCGCGTTGCAAACTTTCCTTAATATACGGCGGTAACGTATCCGCCACCTCAGCGGGCATTGTTAACTCATCCCCGCGCTTGGCACGCTGTGCCGGTTCGCCCGGCGAACGACCGGTAAGTGCAAAAAACATCGTCGCCGCTACGCCGTACACGTCCGTAGCCGCGGTGCAGGTTGCCCCGCTTTCGTACTGTTCCGGTGCGGCAAAGCCCGCCACGCGGCTGGGTTTGCCCACGCCGCTTTCGGTGCGCACTTCGCTTATGGCAAAGTTCTTCAGGCACAAATGCCCCTCGTTATCCACCAGCACGTTTTTGGGCGACAACGCCAAATGCAACACGCCGGTGGCGTGAATGGTGGCAAGCGCCTGAATAAGCGGCAGGAACATCCGCCGCACTTCCTCCACCGGCAATTTGCCGCCGCGCTTCTCCACGTATTTTTCTAAACTGACGCCTTCGCAATAGGTGCTGACACTGTATGCCGTGCCGTTTTCCTCAAAAATATCATACGACGGCACCACCACCAACACATCCCGCAGGTGGGCTACCGCGCGTGCCAAGTTCAAAAACTTGGTGCGGCAAGCGGAAAACGTACTCTCGTTGCCGGCGGTGGCCGTTACCTCCGTGTCGGCACGTTGTGCCAACAACGGCGGAAAAAACTCGCGCACGGTAACGCGGCTGTTATCCTGCCTGTCCAAACCGATGTACACCGCGCTGTCACCGCCGATTTCCAGTACGCGCCCTATTAAATAACGGCCGTTCAGCAACGTGCGCACCGGCAAATATTCCGGCGGATTAACCCCCGCTATCGGGTAGCCGCACTGACGACAAGCCGCATCGCCTTCCGTCAACACGTTCATACAACCCATACAACGTTTTTCGGAACTCATAGGTTTTCCTCCTTACTCCAAAGACTGCCGCAGTTTGAGTTGACGAATATCCCGCCCTGCACACACCAGCGGTTGGAACGTACCCGTTATGCGGGAGGCGATTTGCTCGCCGTAACGCTCCGTTAATTCTTTTTGGTTCAAATTGGTGCTGATGATGGTGGGTTTGCCCGCCAACATTCGCTCGTTAATGATATTGTATAGCGCAGACGTGTAAAAAGAACTGGAAAATTCCGTGCCCACGTCGTCTAAAATCAGCAGGTCGCAGCCCGTTAATACATCCTCACTGTTGCCGGAGGAACGGCCGAAATGCTCTTTTTCCACGCGATGTAACAACTTTTGTACCGGACCGTACACCACCGAATAGCCGCGTGCCAGCACCTCACCCGCAATGCCGACGTCGGAGGCC
>JAZRRV010000147.1:0-6391 GCA_045651085.1 Acutalibacteraceae bacterium | reverse complement strand
CGCTCGCGCTGTTAAACGATTATCGTTACACGGTAGCCCTGCCCGCTCCGGCGTTGTTCGGTCAGTTTCGCAACTTGGACGATATTGATATTGTCCTTTCCGGCCTACTCGCACTCGGCTTTAACGAAGTGTTTGAAGTTTCGCGCGGGGCGGAAATTATATCGGACGCCACCCGCCGCTTGTTGGCGGAAGGCAAATTGAAAAAGCCGGTCATCAGCTCGGCGTGTCCGGCAGTGGTGCGGTTGGTTCAAGTGCGTTTTCCGCACTTGTGCGACCACGTGCTGCCGGTAAAATCCCCCATGGAAATTTCCGCCGCTCTGGCGCGCCAGCGCGTAATGGCAAAAACCGGCCTCAAACCGGAAGAGGTTGGCATTTTCTTTATCTCCCCCTGCCCCGCCAAGGTGACGGACGCACGCGCCCCCATTGGTATGCCGCGCTCGCAGGTGGATGCCGTGCTCGCCATTAGTGACATTTACCCCGCCCTTGTTCAAAAAATGAACCATTTGGAAAGGGTGGAGCCGTTATCTCACTCCGGTCTGATTGGGGTTAGTTGGTCGTTCATCGGGGGCGAAGCCGCCGGTCTGCTCAACGAAAACCACTTATCCGCCGATGGGATTCAAAACATCATCCACGTGTTAGAGCAGTTGGAGGATGACCAACTGACCGACTTGGATTTTATTGAACTAAACGCCTGCGCAGGCGGGTGTGTGGGCGGCGTATTCACCACTGAAAACGGGTATGTGGCACGCTCTCGCATTAAGCATCTTCGCAAATACCTGCCCGTTTCGTGCAACAATTCGCAGGAATTGGGGGATTTATCGTCGCTTCGGTGGTCGCAACCGTTGCCGGAAAATCCGGCACTGCGTTTGGCAGAAAACGTAACGGATGCGATGCGCCTTATGCAACAGGCAGAGGAAATTTTAAGCGAACTCCCCGGTTTGGATTGCGGTGCTTGCGGTGCACCCTCTTGCCGGGCGTTGGCAGAAGATGTCGCGCGCGGCTTGGCACATAAAAACGACTGTATGTTCCTGCTGCGGCGGCTATATGAACAAGCGAAAGGGGGAAACGACGAATGACCGTGCAAGAGCTCATATCCGCGCTGGATTTATCGGTGGCGGTGGAGGGAGATTTAACCCGCGCAGTAACCGGCGGTTACTGCGGCGACCTGCTCAGTTGGGTTATGGGTCGTGCCCCGGCCGGTAGTGCGTGGTTTAGCGTCATGGGCAACGTCAATGCCATTGCCGTGTGCGTGTTGGCGGACCTCCCCTGCCTTGTTTTGTGCGAAAACGCCCCGTTGGACGAAGCGGCACGCGCCCGTGCCGCGGCAGAAAACATCACCGTGTTGTGTAGTGCCCGTTCCGCCTATACGTTGGCGGCGGCGCTGAGTAAGTTGCTATAAGAAAGGTTGTTTCCCCTATGTCTATCCAAACTGTTCGCCCGTTTTTGGCCGCCTTTGGGCGGGAGGGCGACATTCGCGAATTTCCTGTTTCCAGCGCCACGGTAGAACTGGCGGCGCAGGCGTTAGGCGTGGAGGGCGCCCGCATTGCCAAAACTCTCTCGTTTGCGGACGGTGAGGGTTGCTTGGTGGTGGTTGCGGCGGGCGACACTAAAATCGACAACGCCAAATTCAAGCAAACGTTTGGGTTTAAGGCCTCTATGTTGCCGGTAGACCGCGTGGCGGAACTCACCGGCCACGCCGTGGGTGGTGTATGCCCCTTTGCTTTGCCCGCCGCGGTACGCGTGTTTTTAGATACTTCGTTGCGCCGTTTTGCTACGGTATTCCCCGCGGCAGGCAGTGCCAACTCGGCCATTGAACTCACCTGTGACGAACTGGAACAGTATTCCGGCGGCGTATGGGTGGACGTGTGCAAACTGCGCGAAAACTAAGAATTTACTAAAAGGAGGCAGCGTATGAAACTGTATTACGACTTTCACCTGCACTCCTGTTTATCTCCGTGCGGCGATAATGAAATGACCCCGCACGATATGGTACAAATGGCGGCTCTGCTGGGATTAAACGCCATTGCGCTTACCGACCATAACGCCTGCGGTAACTGTGCCGCTACGGCTGCCGTAGCGCAAGAGGCAGGCATCACCTTTTTATCGGGTATGGAACTCTGCACGGCGGAAGAGGCACACGTGGTGTGCTTGTTCCCTACGGTAGAGGCGGCACTGGCGTTTGAATGTGCCGTAGCGCCCACCTTGCCCGCCATTGCCAACCGTGCCGATATTTTTGGCGAACAACGGTTATGCAACGCGCAGGACGAGGTTATCGGATTGCAGGAAAATCTGCTGGCGGTGGCCTCCTCGGTAAGTGTAGACCGTGTGGCGGCGTGGGTGCGGTCGTTTGGCGGCGCGGCGTTCCCCGCGCACGTGGACCGCCCCTCATTCAGCATTACCGCAGCGTTGGGTGATATTCCACCGCTTGGTTTTGCAGCAGCGGAAATCAGCTGTCACGGGGATGTCGCGGCGCTCACCGCCCGGTATCCGGAACTTCGCGGCAAGCCGTTGTTGCTGAATTCCGATGCCCACTGCTTAGAGCAGATTCACGAACCCGCCGCATGGCTGGAACTGCCCAACGCCGCGCCGCAAACCATTATTGACGCATTAAACGGTATGATTCCCTGTGCGTGGTCGCGGGGATAAGCAAAAAATAAGGTGCGGCCTCAACGGTTGTTGAGGCGGCTTTTTTTAATTATTTTTTGTTATACGTTGAGTTTGGCACACCACGTAACACACCAGTTGTACGAGTAGATATACCAAGAAAAACGCTACCAATGCCACCAAGACCGCTTGCAGAATAAATAACGTGCCGGTGCTAAACAACAAAAACAGCAACGTGCCGGCTACAGCTCCCAATGCGCCAACCAGCAACCGTATGCCGCTACCCGCCAAACACTCCGTGCACGTACAGCCGCAGTTACATGCCGCTGTAGTAAGCCCTATCAGCAACAGTGCGAGCACGGCGGCACCAATACCGAAAACAATCGGGATTACGGCGGCTAGTCCGACCAGCAGTTCGGCGTTAAATAAAAGCCCGGCAGCAACACCGGCCAGCACCCCCAAAATGATGCCCACCACGTCACACAAACAAAAGCAAGTACGACGGTACATTCTTTGCTCCCCCCCCTTCATTTTGGTTGAGTCACCTGACTCATTCCAGTGTATGCGGACAAGCGATGCTGGGTGAAACCAAAAACGCACACAAGAAAAAGCGCCCCAACAAATGTTGGGGCGCTTTCGCTGTAAAGAGGTTACTCTTCGGTAACGCCGGTGAGTTCGCTTGTCGTATCGCTAACAAAGGTATCACCCGGATTAATTTGAATCGGGGCAGCCATAGCCGCATCGGCAGTCAAGTTCAACACTTGCAGTTGAGGTTTTTCATACGTTTTCATCGTTCTTTCCTCCTTTGCCTTACTGAGCGGCGTTAGCCGGAGCATTAGTCATCGAACCGGAGAACTGTGTCACACAGTTCACAACAATGTCTTCACCGTTGGGGTTTTCCAATACCATATAACCGCAAGCGGTGTAGCTGTTGGTTTGCTCGGTAAGCATAACCACCGTGTAATCCAGATAAGAGTCGGTGTAATCCACCAGCGTCATTCTGGCGGTCGTGCTGTCATACGCTACGGACTTCCACACCTTGTTGTTACCGCCAGCAATTGCTGCAGTCACGGCTTCGTAGTTGGCCGCCACGTTAGCATCGTCACGCACCAACACGGTGCCAATTTCTTTCACCGTGTACTCTTGGCCGTTGTGCTTCACAGTCAACACTCCGCTGTTCAACTTGGCCTTCAAGTCTTCAATATACATACGGGTGAGGAAGCGAATACCGTCGTACTTGCCCTTGGTTGTGTTGTAACGGTAGGAAGCACCCACGGTATCCACTGCGTAACCGTTGGTCGCCGTGGAGACAAACTCCGCCGTTATGGTGAAGTTGGCAGACGGTACCGTCATTTCGAAGGTGTAACCGGTGCCGTTGCCGAAGTTAACTTCGCTCAAATCCTTGTTGAGAATCGGATAATAGCTCACGCCGTCAACGGTGTACTTCAAGCTGCCGGGTTTCGGCAAGTAGCCGTCTGCAGGAGCAAGGGTAATCGTGGCAATGTTGCCCGGCACGTAACCATCCGGTTTATCCAGCTCAATCGTGCCTTCGCCGATTACGGTTCCAACCGCGCCGGTAATCAGTTCAATTCTCTTAACGGAGAAGTTATCAACGTACAGGTCGCTGTTAGCAGCATTGAACATAAACGGATTTGCTACTGCGGTAGCTTCATCCCAATCCGCAGGCATCGTGAAGATGGCGGTATAACGACCCCAACCATCCGTAGCGGCAAGAATGGGCTCGTTGTTATAGGCCAGTTGCTTGCCAATCGCCGTACGGAAAGCGCCGGCTGCTATTTGCAGTAAGCCACCCGCTGCGGAGTTGTAATCGAAGCTCACTTCGTAGGTAGCGCCCGCTTTGAAGGAGAGCGAAGTGGCATAGTTGTACGCTGCACCCGAGGGGATATACAAACCGTTGCTGCCGTCTTTACCATAGCCATAAACATTGGGCCATTGTCCGGTAGTCACATTATAGTTTATCATACCGGACTCAAAGTCCCCGTTGTAGGTGAGTTCCGCGTAATCGGTAACCACAATGGTGGAGATTGCCGTGAATTCCTTGCCGTCCGGACCAATGCCGGTGGCGGTCAAGGTTGCCGTACCGGCTGCCACACCCGTAATGGTGGGGGCCGCCGACGTCGTCGGTGCCGTTACGGTGAACACATTTGTGTTGCCGCTCGTCCAAGTCAAGTTGGTGGGAACACCGCCGTGCGCCGGGGTGGTAATAATTTGGACCGCTTTGGTAGCGTTCGGGGCAAGGGTAATGGTGTTGTTTGCCGCACCGGTAAACTTACCGGAAGTGGCCGTTGCTACTGCCTTGATGGAAATATCATCAACATAAACGTCATTGAAGAAAGTGGGCTTAAACTGCACGTTGTTGGACAAAGTGAACATATACTCGTACGTCGTCCACTCGCCGGTGGTAGCACGATATACCTGACGAGTATCCGCAGCAGGTCTGTAGGCGCCCAAGTCCAAGAAGTAGCTAGGAGAGGCACTACGGGTACGGATGATAAAGTTCGTATTTGCCGCATTTGCCTTAACGCGGAAGGTCATTTTATAGGTGTACCCGCCGGTCAACGTACCAAAGGACGGGGCAATGCCTCCGCTGGTAGCGAGAAGCGCTTTGTTGCCGGTGCCATCGTTCGTTGTTGCAACTCCCCCAAAGGTGTCGCCTTCCATGTCACCGCCGGTGACAAGTTCTACCCCAATCACGCTTACCGTTACGGTAAGGGTAGCGGTAGCGCCGTCTTGCGTGGTAGCCGTGATAGTCGCGGTACCCGCGCCCACAGCCAGGATTTCGCCGGTTGTCTCATTCACCGTGGCAACCGCCGTAGCGTTGCTGGAATAAGTCACCGTTACGCTGGCGCCGGCCGGTGTTACCGTCAGCGTGGGAGTATACGTCTCGCCGAGAGGCAAGGTCTTGCTGGTTTCCGTGAAGGCAATTTCTGCTCTGGGCACCGTTACGGTGAGAGTAGCAGTAGCGCCGTCGGTGGTGGTAGCCGTGATAGTCGCGGTACCCGCACCCACAGCCAGGATTTCGCCGGTTGTCTCATTCACCGTGGCAACCGCCGCCTTATTGCTGGCATACGTTACCGTAACAGCGACATTCGGTGTTACCGTCAACGTGGGGGTGTACGTTTCGCCAAGTTGCAAGGTCTTTTCGTTTTCGGTGAATGCAATTTGGGCTGCATTTACCGTTACGATAAGGGTATCGGTAGCACCGTCTGCGGTGGAAACCGTAATAGTCGCGGTACCCGCGCCTACAGCCGTGATTTCGCCGGTGATCTCATTCACGGTGGCAACCGTCGGAGCGTTGCTGGAATAGGTCAACGTAACGTCCGCATCTTCGGGTGTTACGGTTACCCCAGGGGTATAGGTTTCGTTAATATCCAAGGTCACGCTTTCTTCCGTAAAGGAAACCTCGGTCTCAACCTCTTCGACAACTTCAACCAGTTCCATATTGTCAATGTAGCCGCCATCGCTAGGGTTCTTCAACGTCAGCTTGAAGGTGTCTGCCGTCGGGGTAAATTCAATCGAAATTCGAGTCCAATCATTGAACGCGATAATCCAAGCGGATTCCTGGCCCGTTATTTTGTAACGGAATCTAAACGTAGTGCTGGGATTTTCGATGATATAATTCCCAATAGAAGTGGCTTGAACAGTGCCATTGGTTATTGCTATCTGGCTTGCATCTTGGCCATTGTTCTTAAAATCGAAGGACAAACGGTATTGTTTACCCACTTCAAATCCATCGAGATTATTAACATACACCTGACGAGAATTG
>JAZRRV010000146.1:0-10547 GCA_045651085.1 Acutalibacteraceae bacterium | reverse complement strand
TGTGCCAACGTGGGTAAACGGTTCCTGACACCACCGCCGCCCAATACCTGTGCGGTGCTGGTTGCCAATTCGTCGGCTACGTCGGCCGCCGCATGTTCATTCGGCGGGCGGTCTTCCGGCGGCAAGGAATCAAAAAATGCTTGTACTACCGGAGTGTATACGGCGGCCTCCACCGTGGGAGAGACCAAGTCGGCACCCGTTACGAGCGATTGCGTGACGGATGCGGCGTAATCCCGCGCCAGCGTTTGCATAAAATCGGGCGTGACGGCGGTTTTGATTTGGTCAAACGGCAGGTCGTAAAACAGACATTCCGCCTCCAAATCGTCCAGCACAAACACGGTAAGTTGATTGACAAAGACGGGGTCTTGGGGCAAGGTACGGTAAACGCTTTCGTTAAACACGTAGCCGCGCAGACCGCACGCCACCACCGTGAGTGCCGTTACCAGCACTGTCAACACCTGCGCTAACAAGCGGACCACACCCAGCCCCAGCGTTTTGAGGGAGTGTTTAGCCATACGTCTTCCACTCCTTCCCGCTCACCTTTTTGCACACCAATGCAATACGCTGAGTTTTGAACTGATACCCGTTTTTGCGGGGGTAGCAGGTATACATCACCAACGTATCCTCCCCCTCCGCGGGTTGTACCAGCGTGGCGTCTTGATAGTGGAAAATCTGAATATCCGTCACCTTGTACACATAATCCCCATACGTGGCGTTTACGTGGACCAACGTGCCGATGGCGGTGTCCTCAATTTCGTGAAAATACGAGGTGACGTGTGCGGACAACACGGTTTTGCCCGCCTGCCCGCAAAAACGCGAGTTAAACCACATTCCCGCACCGCGGCGCAGCAGCTCATTGCTGTCGCCAAAATAGACGGGAATGTTTTGGCGCTCCCACCCCTCCACACTGAGGGTTGCCCACTGGCTTTGAAACGGAATGGGCGGCAAATACCCTTCCTCTTGTTGCACCGTGTCGTTCACTACACCGCCGACACTGCCGGTGAGCACGCGGTAGTATTCGGAGGGGGCAATCACGCTTTGGAACAACACAACCACGGCGCAAATAATGGCGAATACTGCAAAAACAAACGGCAATAACAAGAAAAAGCCCTTATAGAAAGGGCTTTTTCTCAGTGCCGTAAAGACACGTTTAACCATACAACACTTAGCGGGACGCAACCAGTTTTTTGCCGTATACCGCCGCACCGGCCGCCAGCGCCAACATAGCGACCAAAGCCGCAAACGCCGTCATATCCGGAGCGTTGGTCTTTTTAACGTCCGTGTCTACCGAGCCGATTTCTTTGCCGGCTGCATTGTAGAAGATACAGTCCATATCGTCCTTGTGGGTGGGGTTTTCCGCATCCACCAGTTTGTACGTAATACCCAGCGAAGCGCAAGCCACGTCCAATTGTGCCACAACGGCTGCTACTTCCTCACCGGTGTACTCGGAGAGCGAATCGCCCTTATCCGTTTTAATGGCTGCTTTGGCTTTCTCAATCGCGGCAATGACCTCATCTGCTTGGTCCGCCGTAACTGTAATCTGGCTCAGGATATTTTCCATCATAGGAAGGAGTTTTGCCTCGTACGCATCCGGCAAAGCGGCTTTGGCGGCGGCAACAATTTCCTCCTTAGGAGTGGCGGCGGATACCGACACGCCGGCGCACGCCATCATGCCAACCAACAGCAGGCAGGCAATGCAAACAGAAAGAACCTTTTTCACGAAAATACATCTCCTTTAATTTTATGTTGAAACCATTTTTAGTGTACACCCTTTTTACCGTGTTTGTCAACACTCTTTTGGAAACTTTTGCGGGTTCGACAGTTCTCGCGCTTTTCTATTGCTTTACGCGGTGGAATTTGATATAATTTATAAGAAATCCACCCAAGGAGGTGCCGTATGAAGCGTATGTGTGCCGTCGCGGCCGTGTTATGCCTTTTTCTCGGTTGTTTTGTTTCCTGTGCGCCCGCCGCGGCGCACGGGCAATCGCTGTGTATCAGCGAAGTGTGTACCGCCGGCGAGGATTGGGTGGAAGTGCTGAACTACGGTAACGAAGCGGTAGATTTAACGGGTTGGTATTTGTCGGATGACCCGCAATCCCCCGGTAAATCGGCGTTGCCTGCCACGGTGTTGGCAGCGGGCGAACGGCTGGTACTGCGTGCCGACACAACCGACCGCACGGCGCTCGCGTTTCGTTTGAATGCCGCGGGAGAAGCGGTGGTGCTCAGCAACCCGCAGGGGAAAGCGGTGAGCACCGTCACGGTGCCCGCGTCGGTGCCGGGCGTTTCGTACGGGTGTGTGGAAACCGAGGCGTTCCCCCCTGAGCGGTACGTGTGGTATGCCTCCCCCACGCCCGCGCAATCTAACGAAAACGGTATGATGCTGGGCGAAAGCACCACCGCAACGCAATACGGTG
Source organism: Acutalibacteraceae bacterium (assembly GCA_045651085.1). Taxonomy (GTDB): domain Bacteria; phylum Bacillota; class Clostridia; order Oscillospirales; family Acutalibacteraceae; genus RGIG3009. The sequence goes on along the minus strand of JAZRRV010000146.1, from coordinate 8,133 downwards.
TGCGGCTGAACGAGTATATGGCGCGCAACAAATCCGTGTTGTACGACGAGGAAGGCGATTACGGCGATTGGGTGGAACTGTACAATTTTTCCGACAATGCCGTGGACCTGTCCGGTTTTACACTGACCGATGCGAAAGAGGACATAGCGCGCTGGCAGTTCCCCGCGGGAACAACCCTGCCTGCGGGCGGGTATTTGGTGGTGTTTTTGGACGGCAAAAACAAGCAGACCGCCAGCGGTGAACTGCACGCCGATTTTAAGTTGGGGCAAAGCGACGGCTTTTTGGGGCTGTACACACCTACCGGTGCTTTTTGCTCGGGTATAAGTTGCGATGAACAAAACGAACAAGACGTCTCCTACGGTTGCACGCCGGCGGGCGAGGTGCGGCGTTGCCGTTATCCTACCCCCCGTGCCGCCAATGCCGTGGACGAAACGGAGGTGACCGCCCCATGACCGATACAATGCGACGTTGGTTATTGACAGGGCTGTGCATGGTGGGGATTCCCGCGCTGCTCATTGGTTCTGTGGTATGGGGGCCGCTTAACCCCAAAGCGCGGCCGGAGGGTTACTTACGGCTGAACGAGATAATGAACAACAACGTGTGCTATGCCGCGGCACCCGACGGCAAGTATTACGATTGGGTGGAAATTTGCAACACGGGTGACACGGCGGTTTCGCTAAACGGTATGACCTTGAGCGACAACCCCGAACAACCCGATGCCTTTATTTTTGGCGACACGGTGCTGGAACCGCAAGCGTGTGCGGTGGTATATCTTACCGGTGAAAACGGCGAAACGCGCGACGGGTACGCCCCGTTTGCGCTGGGTGGCAGCGGTGAGAGTGTTACGCTGTACTCCGCACGCGGCGTGGTGCTGGATACGCTTGCTGTGGGAGAATCACCGGAAAACGTGTCCTATGGCTATAACGGTGGTGAGACCGCGTGGTTTGCCTCTCCCACACCGGGAGCAGCCAATAACGGTATTGCCGCCGCCACCCCGCAAGCGTTGGCGGAAGCGTGTTATACCGGTGTGCTTATCAGCGAAGTGTGTGCGGTATCGCGTAGCAAAGATGCGACCACCCCTTATGACTGGGTGGAACTGTACAACACGACCGCTGCCCCCGTGGACTTGACGGGGTACCGTTTAACTGAGGATATTACCGAGAGAGGGCTGGTTTTCCCCGCCACCGTGCTGGGTGCGGGTGAGCGGCTGGTTGTCCCGTGTGAGGAAAACGGGGTGGACGGCGCGTTGTATGCGCCTTTTTCGCTGAACCGTTACGGGGAAACGCTAACGCTGCTAACGCCCGACGGCGTGGTATGTGACCGATTGGAGACCGGCAAGCAACGCTACGGCGTTACCGGCGGGCGGCAAGGCACCGACCGCGGCAGCCGCGTGTATTTTGAAAAGCCCACCCCCGGCACGGAAAACGGCGTTGGATTGGCAGGATACGCCGCGGCGCCGACCGCGAACCGCGAAGGCGGGTACGTAACTTCGGGCACCACGGTGACCTTGACGGTGCCGACGGGGTGCCGCGTGTTTTATTCCACAAACGGCAGTGAACCCACCGCGCAATCCACTGAATATGTTGCCGGCACGGCGTTAACGGTAACGAGTGACACGGTATTGCGTGCCGTGGCGTACCGCGACGGGTATTTGCCGAGCGACGTGGTGACCCAAACGTATTTGACGGGGGAACCTCACGACCTGCCGGTGGTGAGTGTGACGGGAAACCCCACGGCGCTCAACCACGTATTTGCCGATTTTACGGACGACGAAAACGAAGCGACCGTACACACCGAATATTTTGACAAAAACGGTAACAAGGCGGTAACGTTTGACAGTCTTTTGCGTATTGCGGGCGGTCTTTCACGCTACAACGTGCAAAAGGGATTTTCGCTGAATTTGAACCAAACCGTGGGCAAAACTACGGTGACGTATCCGTTTTTTAAGGATTCGCCTGCCACGGAATTTCACAATTTGCTGTTGCGGCCTTCCGGTTCCGACTGGAGCAACGCCAAACTGCGGGACGAGTTCACCGCGAGGGCGATGAAAGGGCAGGACGGGTTGGTGGTGCAATCCGCGCAACCGGTGGCGTTGTATTTGAACGGCAAATACCACGGGCTGTATTATCTGCGCGAAAAACGCAACGAGGAATTTATTGAGGACAATACCGGTATTCCTGCCGAGCGGGTGGAGATTGCTAAACAGCCGGCGGTGTTTGAGTCGCCCAAAGAGATGAACGCCGATTTGGCCGCGCTGATTCAGTATGCCCGCACGCACGATTTGACCCAAGCGGAGCATTACCGCTATGTGACCGAGCGGATTGACGAACAATCGCTGATGCGGTATTTTGCGGCGCAAACGTGGTTTGGCAACGGCGATATGATTAACAACGTGGCGTGCTGGCGCGACAAAAACGGCGGCGAATGGCAATGGATTTTGTTCGATTTGGACTGGGCGTGTACCTCGTATTACGCGAACAGTGAGTTTTTGGCGCAGTTGTATTACGGAACGGGGCAAAACACCTTCCGCAATTACTACTATCCCCTGCTTACGGCGTTGCTTAAAAACGAGGCGTTTCGCCGCGAGTTTTTGGTAACCTACAAGCAAATGATGGCGAGCACGTTATCGGCACACCGGTTGTTGCCGATACTGGACACGCTGGCCGCCGAAATTGAAAGTGAAATTCCGCGGCAATACGCGCGGTTCGGGGCGCCTTCCGTAGCGCGTTGGAATCAACAGATTAAATATATGCGCGGATTTATTGAAAAGCGAAGTGACAATATTACCCGCCAACTGTGCGAGGTCTTTTCACTGACCGATGCCGATTGGGAGGCACTGGGGTAACGTAAGGGAGTGAGCGTATGCTGCAGTTAATAACGGGGCGTTCCGGCTCCGGCAAAACGACAGAAGTATACCGCGAATTAAAACAGCGCGCCGCCGAACAAGCGGCGCTGTTTCTGTTGGTTCCCGAACAGGCCTCGTTTGACAGTGAGCGGCGTTTGCTTGCTGAACTGGGTCCGGTGTTGTCGCAACGAGTGCGGGTGTTAAGTTTTACACGCTTGGCGGACGTGGTATTCCGTGAAGTGGGCGGGCTGGCCGGCAAACGAATGGATGCCACCCTTTCCCTGTTGCTGATGAGCCAAGCCCTGCACAGTGTAGCAGATTCGCTGACACTGTACCGCCGCCACGTGGACAATGCGGAGTATTTGCGCGCCGTGGCGGAGTTGATAACGGAATGCAAGCAATGTGCGGTCTCTCCGGAGCAGTTGGAGGAAACGGCGGCGGCTCTGCCGGACGGATTGTTGCGCCGAAAACTGACCGAGCTGGCGTTGATTTTCGGCGCGTATGAAGCGCTGGTAGCGCAAGCGGCGCTAATTGACCCGCAAGACGATTTAACGGTGCTTGCCAAACGCTTGCCCGAAAGCCGCGCGTTTGACGGTGCGCACGTATACGTGGACGGATTTACCGGCTTTACGGGGCAAGAGCACTTGGTATTGGAGCGGCTCATTACCCGCGCCGCCACCGTAACGGTAACGTTGTGTACCGACGATATTTCCGAGCGGGCCGGACAAGTGCCCGGACGATTTTTTGCAGCGGCGCGCACCGCCACATGGCTGCGCGAGGCCGCGTATAAAGCGCACGTGCCGGTGGCGGCGGTACGCCGCTTAACGGACAATTTACGAACAACCGAGCCCGCTTTGCGCACATTAGAAGCGGGCTGTTTTGCCCCGCAAGGCGAACCGTTTAACGAGCCGACGGACGCGGTGTGCGTTACCCCTTGCGCCAACCGCGAGGAGGAATGTCGCTATGCGGCACGGCTGATTCGTCGCCTACTGCGCGAAGAGGGCGGCCATTGCCGCGATTTTACGGTGGTGGCGCGCAATCTGGAGGAGTATGCCGACGCACTGGATGCTGCGTTGCGGCGCGAAGGGTTGCCCTGTTGCCGCGATTACCGCGAACCGGTGCTTACCCAACCGCTGATAACGCTGATAGAATCGGCACTGGCTGCCGTAACCAACGGGTGGGACAGCGGCGATATGTTGCGATTAACCAAAACGGGACTTATCGGGTTTGCCACCTCCTCGGCCTCCCTGCTGGAGAATTACGTGTTTTTGTGGAACGTTCGGGGGCGAGCGTGGCTTGCGCCGTTTACCGCGCACCCCGACGGATTAACTGCTGCGGCGGACGATAAGGCCGCTAAACGCCTTGACTATTTGAACGTATTGCGCCATCGGCTGGTGCGCCCGCTGGAGCAGTTGGCGCAACGCTTAGCCGACCACCCCACCGGCGCCGACTTTGCCGAGGCGGTGTGGCAACTGTTACAGGCGTGGCGTGTGCCGCGCTTGGTGCGGTTGCAAGTGGCGCGGTTGGATGCCGCGGGCGAACACGCCTTGGCGGATTACGAGGCACGTTTGTGGGAGTACGTGGTTGCTTTGCTGGACAAGTTTGCCGCCGCACTGGGCGACACACGGCTTTCTGCCGCTCGGTTGGCGGAATTGTTCCATTTAGCGGCTTCGACGGATGATTTGGGTAGTATTCCGCAAGGGTTGGACGGGGTTACCGTAGGCGCGGCAAGCCGTATTCGTTACGTGCGCCCGCAAACCGTGATTGTGCTTGGCGCCAACGAAGGGGTTTTCCCCGCGTTTCCCACAGCGAGCAGTATGTTGACCGACCACGAACGGCGGCAATTAACCGCACTGGGTCTGCCAATGAAAGAGGAATCCGCGCAACGCGCGGCAGAGGAGCAGTTTTACGCTTACGCCGCCGTGGCGGCGCCTGCCAAACGGCTGGTGGTGACGTACGCTCGACAAACGGGTGACGAAGCGGCGCATCCCTCGGCATTGGTGGAGGCGATTGACCGTTTGGTGCCGGGGCACGCCGTGGGTACGGCCGACGACCCGAATACGGTGCTCAGCGAATCCGAAACCGATGCCTTTGCGTGTTTGGCGGCGCGGTTCCGCGATAATACGGCGGCTGCCGCCGCTTATCGAGAAGTGTTTGATTCGTTGCCCGCTTACGCCCCGCGTTTGGCAGCAATGCGCCGTGCGGAGGAGCCGTTTGCGTTTCGCGAATCGGCCGCGGCGCGGCAGTTGTTTGGGGAGCATTTACGGCTTTCACCCAGCCAGGTGGAAACGTTTCATCGGTGTCGGTTTGCTTATTTTTGCCAATACGGTTTACGGGCAAAGCCCCGCCGCGCGGCAGAACTGAATGCCGCGGAAGCCGGCACGTTGGTGCATTACGTTATGAAGGAGTTGTTACCCCGCTACGGTGGCGACACCTTGCGCACCCTTACCCGCCCCACGGTGGAAGCGGACGTAACACAAGTGGTGCGCCGCTACGTGGATACGTGTATGGGCGGCACAGAGGGCAAAGAAGCGCGGTTTATGGCTTTGGTGGCACATTTGGAACGGTTGTGCTCGCATTTGTTGTGGCGGGTGGTGCGCGAACTGCAAAACAGCCGTTTTGTGCCGGTGGATTTTGAACTGCCCATTGGCCGATACGATGAGGACGGCAACGGTATTCCGCCGTGGATACTCACCCTGCCCGACGGCACCACCGTGCAGGTGCACGGCGTGGTGGACCGCGTGGATACGTACGAAGAAAACGGGCGCCGATACCTGCGGATTTTGGATTATAAAACAGGGAACAAAACCTTTGATTTGGCCGAAGTGGTGGATGGCTTAAACTTGCAAATGCTGATTTATCTGTTTTCCATTTGTGAGAACGGACAAGCACGGTATGGGGACGTGGTGCCCTCCGGCGTGTTGTATTTGCCCGCCAAAATTCCGGTGATTCGCGTGGAGCGAGACCTGCCGCCCGAGGAAATGGAAAAACGGCGGCTGGCGACGATGAAAATGAACGGCTTACTGCTGGACGACCCCGAAATTTTGAAAGCCATGGAGCCGGAGTTGGAAGGCGTGTTTATTCCCGCCGCGATGGGAACGAGAGGGCAATGGAAAAAAGGTGCCTCACTCGCCTCGTTGGAGCAGTTTGGGCATTTGAAGCAACACATTCAACGCTTGCTGACGGCGATGGCGGAACATCTGCACGCAGGCGATATTGCCGCTCTGCCGGCAGTTGGGGCTACCGATGGGTGCGAGTATTGTGAGTATCACGACGTGTGCGGGCACGAAAGGGGCGACCCGATTCGTGAAATTGCGGCACTCAGCCGCGAGGAGGCGCTCGCCGCGTTACAGCCGGAGGACGAAAACGAGGAGGTGAACCCGCATGAGTGACCGCCGCTGGACCTCGGAACAAGAACAGTGCATTTATAAACACGGCGGAACGCTGCTGGTTTCTGCGGCGGCGGGTTCGGGCAAAACCTCGGTACTGGTACAACGCATTGTTGAACGAGTAACGGCAGAGGAAAATCCGATAGATATTGACCGTTTGTTGGTGGTAACCTTTACGCGCGCCGCCGCGGCGGAAATGAAACAACGGCTGGCAAGCGAACTGGCAAAACGCAGTGCCGCACACCCCGACGACGTGCGTCTGCAACGGCAACAACTGTTGTTGCCGCGTGCCGCCATTGGCACGGTGGATAGTTTTTGCAGTAACCTGCTGCGTGAAAACTTTTATTTGCTGGATATTTCACCGCAATTTCGTGTGGCGGAAGAACACCAGTTACTCTTGTTGCGCCGCGAAGCCATGCAGGACACCGTAAACGCTTTTTACGCCGCGGGTGACCCCGCGTTTACCGAGTTGGCGGCCATGCTCACCAACGGTAAAAACGATGCCAAATTAATGAGTACGGTGGAGAAAATCTACCAGTTTATTCAGTCTCACCCCGACCCCGACGGTTGGCTTGACAAAATGTCCACGGTGTACGACGATGAGACGGATATTCGCGAAACGGTGTGGGGAAAGTGCGTGCTGGCCCACGTGGCGGAAACGTTGGAAAAAGCCGCGGGCTTGTGCCATACGGCGCTGGAACTGACGGATAACGACCCCGCGCTCACTGACAAATACCGCCCCGCCTTGGAAGCCGATGCCGCCTTTTTTGCCAACGCGCAATCGTTGTGCCGCAACGCCGGTTGGGACCCTCTGTTTTTTGCGTTGCAGCAGTTTGCATCGTCACCGCTCTTGCCCGTGCGCCGTTGCAATGACGAAAGCGCCAAAGCACGGATTCAATCGTTGCGGCGCGACTATCAAAAAATGACCGAGGCACTCCCCAAATTGATGGGGAATATTGAGCCACTGTGCCGCGAGGATTTACAGGTCACCCGCCAAATGGTGCTGACACTGTACGAGGTGGTGCGGCAGTTTTCCGCGTGTTTTACCCAAAAGAAACGCGCCAAGAACTGGCTGGATTTTTCGGATATTGAACATTTGGCGCTGCGTTTGCTGACAAAACCCGATGCCGACGGCAACCTCGTACCCACACCGCTGGCGGAGGAACTCTCCGCACAGTATGAGGAAATTTTGGTGGATGAATATCAAGACACCAACGAGGTGCAAGATGCGTTGTTCCGCGCCTTGTCGCGCGGTGAAAGCAATTTGTTTTTTGTGGGCGACGTAAAGCAGAGCATTTACGGATTTCGGCAGGCGATGCCCGCCTTGTTTTTGAATCGGCGTGCCGCCTACCCGCCGTTTAACGGCGAACGGTACCCCGCCACCGTGACGCTGGGCAACAATTTCCGTAGCCGCCGCGAGGTAACGGATGCCGCGAATTTTGTGTTTCGGCAGTTAATGACCGAGGAAGTGGGCGGACTCCGTTACGATGAGCGCGAGGCGCTGGTATGCTCGGCAACCTACCCCCCCGCCGACGGACACGAACCGGAATGTGTGGTGGTGGACACCACCTCCCCGAGCGGCGAAACAGTGGATAAAGATACCGCGGAAGCCGAGGCGTTGGTGGTGCGATTGCGCGAGTTGGTGGGTGTGCTACCCATACAGGACAACGGCACCTCGCGCCCCCTGCGTTACGGAGATTGTTGCATTTTGTTGCGTGGGCGACGCCCCGCGTTCCGTAAAGTGCTGGAACGCCACGGGATTCCCGTGGTGACCGATACCGCCGCTGACTTTTTTAACACGGCGGAAATTCGGTTGGCGCTTTCGCTGCTGCGGTGCATTGACAATCCGTTGCAAGACGTGCCGCTGACGGCGTGGTTGCTCTCGCCCCTTTGCGGCTT
>JAZRRV010000145.1:0-2469 GCA_045651085.1 Acutalibacteraceae bacterium | reverse complement strand
CTCTTGCCGGCAAGGAAAAAGAGCGACCGCACAGTTCACCCACGCGACGGCGGAACGATTCACGGTTTTGTGTTTGATACTTGCCGTCCAGCAACAGTTCCACCGCCATTTGTCCACGCTCGTTGACACGGCAAAGCACCTGCCGCAAGCGCACACCCTGCTTTTCCAACGATTCGCGGATACGGCGCGCGGTATCGGCGTCAATCCATTCCGGCCGCGAAAACGTGTCCGCAAACTCCTCTAACATTTGTGCCGTGGCGGCAAACTGGTCACTCACCACGTGCCGCAATTCGTCTAAACGTAAAAACGCACTTTCCCGCACGCGGAATTCGCGATACCCTGCGTTTACACGCGCCGCCAGTTCCCGTTTACGACTGCAATGGGTTTTTAACCGCCCTGAAAATTGCTCCTCCGTAACAGTTTCGTTTTCAGCCAGCAACGGCGTTAGGTGGTTAAAGGCATCCATTGTTTCGTCAAAATGGTCTTTCCAGCAATTCATACGAGAACGGCAGGAACGGCAAACATCCTCTGATACACTGCGATAAATGCTGCCCGAATCCGGCGCGGAAAGTCCCGCCAGTTCGGCGGAAACGGCATCCACCGTGCCGGCTACCTCCGTCATTGCGCGGGCGGCTTGGCTCATTTGTGCCGCAACGGCTTGCCGTGCCGAGCGCACCTCCGGCAAGCGGCGTGTAGCACGGAACGTTCGCTCTAAGGCGCTCTCGGCGGCTGTGGGCGTTACTAAAAACAAGACACCGGCTGCCACGGTTTCGTACAACGCCAAAATCACCGCGACCTCGCTTTCCGCCTGTACGGTGACGATGCCCACGGCAGATAGCAACATAAGCGAGGAAAGCCATTTTCCCAGTCCCGAAAACAAGCCCGCCAGCAAACCTCCCAAAGCGTAAGCGGGTACTAAAAATGCGTAAGTGGGCGTTGAAAGTAACAAAGCAGTGCCCATTACGGTGCCCACCACCGTACCGCCGACCCAACCACCGATACGTGCTGCCAGCAAAATACCGAACAACGCCACAATGCGGGCAGGTGCAATACCGCCGAATTCCACCGTGAACAACGCCATCATGGCTACCGCGATTATCACAATTAAGCTGACTTCGGCTTGGTGAGACAATGCCATTTCTTCATGCCGCGCCATATCGTGGCCTACGGTGGAGGTAAAAAACGCAAAGCCACCTGCGAGCAACCCTTCCGCCAAAATCATAAGCACCGACAGCGCCGAGGGTTTAGCCGCGAGCAATAACGCGCTACCCGTGATTACCGTGGCTAAAAATGCGGTAACACACGGGAAAATGCGTGTTCGCGTTACCCGCGGAAAACCCGACACCGCCCACCGGATAGCAATCACAGTGACCAGCGCCGCCAGATAACGCAACGTACCGGATAGCCCTTGTACTAAATACCCCACCAGCGAAGCCAAAAAAACAGGAACGGTACCGGGGCCACTCACCGCCGCCGCCAACCCCACACCAAAGGGTGCCAAATCGCCGTACACACGCGCTCGGGGAAGCAACAATCCCAACAGAATACCGCCCGCCATTATGAACAGTTGACGGCGCATCCCCTCGTCCGGAATACTTTTTTTGCCCCGCAATGCCGTTAAACCGCTACCGTTTGTGCTTTTCATATCCCTTCACCACCATATCTTGATGTTTTCATTATAAAACTTGTCCACCGCTGTTTCTGTCGTATGCGGTAAGCGGAATGGCGAAGGTTTGCACGATATTTGCAGAAACGTGGCCGATATGTCTATTTGGTACAGGCCGTGAATATATATGGTTCACAACCTGTCCAAAGGAGGAAGTGCGATGCACGATAAGGCGTGGCCGGGACTTACCGACAAGCAAGTAGAACAATCGCGCCGTGAACACGGCAGTAACGGATTAACGCAAAAGGAACGGAGAGGGTTCTTTCGTCAATATCTCAGCAATTTCGGAGACCCGATTATTAAGGTATTATTGGCTGTGCTGGCAATTAATTTGGTGTTTTTGTTTAGAAACCACGATTGGTATGAAACCATAGGGATTGCCATAGCGGTGTTCTTAGCCACGTTTGTATCCACCTTATCGGAATACGGCAGTGAATCCGCGTTTGAAAAGTTGCAAGAGGAAGCCGCGGGCGTGCGTTGTCGGGTAAAGCGAAGCGGGCAACTGCGCTCGGTAACCGCGGAAGAACTGGTAGTTGGTGATATTGTACTGTTGCAAAGCGGTGAGCGTGTGCCGGCAGACGGCGTGTTACTGCACGGTGTGTTGCGGGTGGACCAATCGGCCTTAAACGGCGAAAGCCGCGAGGCAGAAAAACACCCAATGGGCGACGATGCGTTTTCCCCCCACGCACCCCATGCGTTACTGCGCGGTTGTGTGGTGTGCTCCGGCGAAGGGGTGATGCGGGTATGCCACGTAGGCGATAACACGGTATACGGTTCGTTGGCGGGCGAAGTACAGGAGGAAA
>JAZRRV010000144.1:0-1771 GCA_045651085.1 Acutalibacteraceae bacterium | reverse complement strand
CGAACCGTCGCTGGGCTTGTTCGCGCCGATAACCCCCAGCAGCGTATCATACGGCGCGCCGGTAGCCGCTAACAGTACGTCACCGGGGCGCAACACGCCGAACAGCGCCACCGTAATGGCGTGCGTACCGCACAAAATACTGTGGCGTACCAATGCATCCTCTGCCCCCAGCACGTCGGCAAAAACCTCTTCCAGCACCTCACGCCCACGGTCGCCGTAACCGTATCCGGTGGTGGGCACAAAGTGCGCCTCGCTTACCCGATGACGGATAAATGCCGACAACACCTTTTGCTGATTATAATCGGCAATTTCCTCAATGCGGGCAAACGCCGCCTGTGCCTGTGCAACAGACTCTTCCGCCGCCGCGTGTAAACGGGGGTCAATCTCAAAAAAATCACTGTGCATTACGTTATGTCCTTTCCGTAACCGCCACGCTGTCGCACACCGCAAATCCCAGTGCCGCGTACAACCGCTGCGCTCCTTCATTTTTCGGGCAAATGTACACCTGTCGCCCTTCCTGTTGCAAGGTTGCCGCCAGCGCGCCTACGCACCGCGCGGCAAGCCCTTGCCGCCGATGTTCCGGCGCGGTTGCCACCCCGCCAATAAGCGCACCACCGCGCCATTCCGCCACCGTCATGGCACACGATGCGGGTTTACCGTCCACCCGCAATGCCGCCACCCGACAATACCCGTGACGTTGGCGATAGCACACGTCCGGATACCACACCTCAAACGGCGGCAATTGCGGGAACAAGGGTTGCAAAAACGCGTACAGTTCGCGCGGCGGCAAATGCTCCACCGCCAAAGCCGTTTGCGGTTTGTCGCACCGCATAACGGGGTATTCCGTTACCGTTGTTCCCCACTGTGCCGCTACCGCGGCAGCGGTGTCCGCGTCGGTCAGCAACGAGTGGATGTCCGGCTGCATACCAAGAAACAACGCCAATTCCTCACCTTCCGAAGGTACGGCATACGTTATGGCTTGTCCGTCCATAACGGCAACGGCGCTGCCCTCTTCCCCCACGTAAAAGCGAAGAAACGGTACCGCACCGTAACATTCCCACAAAGCGCGCACGCGGCAAAGCGGCAACGCTTCCCCCGCCAAGGCGGGTAGAGTTTCTACCCAACGAATCATACCGCACCGTCCCACGCGGGCAGTGCGTTCATCAGCGTTTCCAACAAACGATACGTTTCTCGTATATCCGCTTCGTCCAGTACGCAGGCAGGCGAATGCAAATAGCGGCACGGCAGCGATACCGCCGCCACGCGCGCACCCTCGCCCGCCGCTTGCAAGGCACCCGCGTCGTTTCCGCCGGCAATCACCGTTTTGGTTTGCACGGTAATATCATTTTGTTCCGCCAAACGGAAAATTTCGTCAAACAACGATTTATCATACAGTGTGCGGCGGTCCATAAACGATACCACCGCGCCACCGCCCAAACGGCACACCTGTTTTTCGGGCGGTGTGTCCATAACGTCGGCCGCCGTGGTTACGTCCACTGCCACGGCAATCTCCGGTTGCACGGCAAATGCCACCGCACCCGCGCCGCGCAGTCCCACTTCTTCCTGCACGGTAAACGCGAGCGTCACGTCGTACGTCGGCTGGGTTTGTGCCAACTGCAACAGTAACGCACAACCCGCGCGGTCGTCCAACGCTTTGGCAGCAAAGCGAGCACCCTCCAGCGCCGTTTCGCCTGCCGTAAAGGTAATGCCGTCACCCACGCGCACCACCGTTTCTGCCTCGGCACGCGAGGTTGCGCCAATATCAATCAGT
>JAZRRV010000143.1:0-1046 GCA_045651085.1 Acutalibacteraceae bacterium | reverse complement strand
CGCGCCGAGCCGGAGAAGTTCCGCGGCAGCGTTGCCGACGTGAGCATGTTCCTCCGCGTGGCCGTCACCGGCAAGCTGAACTCCCCGGATATGTACGAGGTCATGCGCGTGCTGGGCCGCGAAAAGGTCTGCGAACGCATTACGAAGCTCCTCGAAACGCTTTAAGATTTAATAGAGGTTCAAAACTATGGACGAGAAAATGACTTCCAATTTTATTCACGATTTTATCGATGAAGATCTGGCCGAAGGCCGTGTGACCCATGTGCACACCCGTTTCCCGCCGGAACCCAATGGCTATTTGCACATTGGGCACGCCAAAGCCATTTGCATTGATTTCGGCACGGCGCTCAAATACGGCGGCATTTGCAATTTGCGGATGGACGACACCAACCCCACCAAAGAGGATGAGGAATACGTGGACGCCATTCAGGAGGACATCCACTGGCTGGGCTACGATTGGGACGACCGATTCTATTTTGCTTCGGATTATTTTGAGCAAATGTACGACATTGCCGTTTCGCTGATTGAGCGAGGTCTGGCATACGTATGCGAATTGTCTCCGGAGGAAATGCGCGAAAGCCGCGGCGATTTAACGCATCCCGCCGTTAGCCCCTACCGTGACCGACCGGTGGCAGAAAGTTTGGACTTGTTCAAACGGATGCGCGCGGGTGAATTTGCGGACGGTGCCATGACCCTGCGTGCCAAAATTGACTTAGCAAGCGGCAACTTCAATATGCGCGACCCCGTCATCTACCGCATTAACCACGCCCCCCATCATCGGCAAGGTGACCGTTGGTGCATCTACCCGATGTATGACTTTGCTCACCCGTTGGAAGATGCGATTGAGGGGATTACCCATTCCCTGTGTTCGCTGGAATTTGAGGACCACCGCCCCCTCTACAACTGGGTGGTGGAACACGCTGATTTGGAAGGCAAACCCCGCCAAATTGAGTTTGCCCGTTTGAACATTAATTACACCGTTATGTCCAAGCGTAAACTGCGCCAAGTCGGATCGTAGCCATGTCGTTCTGTGAGCCAAGCAGTTG
>JAZRRV010000142.1:0-2158 GCA_045651085.1 Acutalibacteraceae bacterium | reverse complement strand
CGGCATTTAACCACCACCGTGCGTGTGATGATGCGCGTGTGTTGGCACAAATTTTTGCTAAAATCGCCGAGGAATTAAAACAATCCTACGGCCTAAAAACGGTAGCGGATATCAATACGCTTGCCGGTGGTGAAAGCCAGCGTAAAGCGCGTCCGTACCACCAAATTTTGTTGGCGAAAAATACGGTTGGCTTAAAGAATTTGTACAAACTCATTTCCTACAGCCATCTAAAGAATTTTTACAAGCGTCCGCGTGTGACCCGCAGTAAATTAACCGAACTGCGGGAAGGGTTGATTGTGGGCAGTGCGTGCGAGCAGGGCGAGTTGTTTGCCGCGATTGTGGAGGGCAAGCCCTGGGACGAACTGTGTGCTATTGCGCGGTTTTATGACTTTTTGGAAGTGCAACCATTGGGCAACAACCGCTTTATGTTGCGCAACGGCACCGCCCGCGATGAGGAGCAACTGCGCGAATTTAACCGCACGGTGATTCGGTTGGGTGAGGAATTGAACATTCCGGTGTGTGCCACGGGCGACGTTCACTTTATGAATCCGGAGGATGAGGTGTACCGCCGCATTTTACAAGCGGGGCAGGGCTACGGTGATGCCGATATGCAACCGCCGCTGTATTTGCGTACTACGGAAGAAATGTTGGCGGAGTTTGACTATCTGCCACAGGAAAAGGCATATGAAATTGTGGTGGACAACCCCCGCCGCATTGCGGAAATGATTGAGGAAATTCGTCCCATTCCGGAGGGGAACTACCCGCCGCACATTGACGGTTCGGAAGAACAGTTGACCGAAATTACGTGGAACCGTGCCAAGGAAATTTACGGCGACCCTGTTCCGGAAATCGTGGCGGCACGGTTGGAAAAAGAACTCAATTCCATTATTAAAAACGGGTTCGCCGTGTTGTATATGATTGCGCAAAAACTGGTAAAAAACTCGGTAGAAAACGGGTATTTGGTTGGGTCGCGTGGCTCGGTCGGTTCCTCTTTTGTGGCACATATGGCGGGCATTTCGGAAGTGAATCCGCTGGAGCCGCATTACGTATGTTCTCAGTGTAAACATTCGGAATTTATTACCGATGGTTCTTACGGTTCCGGCTTTGACTTGCCGGAAAAGAAGTGCCCTGTGTGCGGCACGCCGATGGCGCGGGACGGGCAGGAAATTCCGTTTGAGACGTTTTTGGGCTTTGACGGCGATAAAACGCCGGATATTGATTTGAACTTTGCCAGTGAATACCAAACGCGTGCGCACAAATACACGGAGTCTTTGTTTGGCAGTGACCACGTGTTCAAAGCCGGCACGATTTCCACGGTAGCGGAAAAAACCGCCTTTGGGTACGTAAAAAAATACGCAGAAGAGCGCGGCTTAGCGCTGAGCAATGCGGAAATTGCTCGTTTGTCGGCGGGATGCACCGGCGTCAAACGTACCACCGGTCAGCATCCGGGCGGTATGGTGGTTGTGCCGAATGAGTATGTAATTGAGGACTTTTGTCCGGCACAACACCCCGCTGATGACTCCAATTCCGACATCATTACCACGCACTTTGATTTCCATTCCATTCACGATACCATTTTGAAGTTGGACAACCTGGGTCATGTGATTCCCACGACGTATAAATACTTGGAGGAATATACCGGTATTAGTGTTATGGACGTGCCGATGTCCGACCCCGAGGTATACAAATTGTTCACCTCGCCGGAACCGCTTGGTGTGACACCGGAACAGATTGACTGTGAAACCGGCACCTTGTCGTTGCCCGAAATGGGCACTCCGTTTGTGCGGCAAATGTTGTTGGATTGCCGTCCCACCACGTTTGCGGACTTGCTTCAAATTTCCGGCTTGTCCCATGGCACAGACGTGTGGTTGGGCAATGCGCAGGAGCTCATTCGGGCGGGGACGTGTACCATTTCGGACGTTATCGGTACGCGTGATAATATCATGACATACCTAATGCACAAGGGTCTGCCGCCGAAAATGGCGTTTAAGATTATGGAAATTGTGCGTAAGGGCAAGGCAACAAAGCTGCTCACCGAGGAGCATTTTGCCGCAATGAAAGAAAACAACGTTCCGGATTGGTACATTGATTCGTGCATGAAGATTAAGTATATGTTCCCCAAAGCGCACGCGGCGGCGTATTGCACCGCGGCATTGCG
>JAZRRV010000141.1:0-2850 GCA_045651085.1 Acutalibacteraceae bacterium | reverse complement strand
CAAAACCCCCGCAGAGGCCACCGAACTGATTAACGCTATTAAACCGTTGGTAGCGGATGCGAAATGCGACGTTGTGGTGGGCGTTCCGTTTGTGGATTTGCCCGCCGCGCTGGAAGCCGTTCGCGGCAGCAACATCGGTGTGGCGGCACAAAACTGCCACTGGGAAAAATCCGGTGCTTACACGGGCGAAATTTCCGCCGAAATGCTGAAAGCAATGGGCGTGGGTTACGTCATTCTGGGTCACAGTGAGCGCCGCACCTATTTTGGCGATACCGACGTAACGGTGCAAAAGCGCATGCGCGCCGCGCTGGATGCGGGTTTGACCGTTATTTTGTGCGTGGGCGAGTACCTGGAGCAACGCGAACAGGGTGTCACCGGCGAAGTGGTTGCTATGCAAACCAAAATTGCGCTGGGCGGCGTTTCGGAAGAGGAACTCAGCCGCGTCATTGTGGCGTATGAGCCGGTTTGGGCCATTGGCACCGGCCGCACCGCCACGGCAGAGCAAGCCAACGAGGTTTGCGCCCTTATTCGCAACGTGGCGTTTGACTTGTATTCCGAGCCGGCAGCGGCGGCGCTCACCATTCAGTACGGCGGTTCCATGAACGCGGCGAACGCGGAAGAACTGCTGGCACAACCGGATGTGGACGGCGGCTTGATTGGCGGCGCTTCGTTGAAGCCCGCAGACTTTGCTGCAATTGTTGCCGCGGCAAAATAAGTTGAATTTTGACGAGCGCAGGGCCTGTCGGTCTTGCGCCCGTTTCTTGTGAGAAAGGATGACTCAGATGAAAAAACCGTTGGCTCTCATCATTATGGACGGCTTCGGTCTGGATAACCGCACCGAGGGCAACGCCATTCACGCCGCCGCTACGCCCAACCTGTCCCGCCTGTTTGCGCAAAACCCCTTTACGGCCATTGGCGCTTCGGGTATGGACGTTGGCCTGCCGGACGGGCAAATGGGCAACAGCGAGGTAGGCCACACCAACATCGGCGCGGGCCGCGTGGTATATCAGGAACTGACCCGCATCACCAAATCCATTCAAGATGGTGATTTTCAAAAGAACGAGGCGCTGTGTGCCGCCATGGCAAACGCCAAAGACCACGCGTTGCACCTCATCGGTCTGTTGTCCGACGGTGGCGTGCACAGCCATCTTCAGCACTTGTTCGGTCTGCTGGATATGGCCAAAGCCAGCGGGGTAACCAACGTGTTCGTCCACTGCTTAATGGACGGACGCGACGTCCCCCCTACCTCGGGCAAAGAGTTTGTTGCCGCCCTGCAAGAAAAACTAACGGCGTTGGGCGTGGGTCGCATTGCCACGGTGATGGGCCGCTACTACGCGATGGACCGCGACAACCGCTGGGACCGTGTGGAAAAGGCGTACGCCGCTATGGTTTACGGCGAGGGTGAGAAAAATACCGATGCCGTTGCCGCCATGCAGGCCTCCTACGATGCCGGTGTTACGGACGAATTTGTACTCCCCACCGTGTGCGACGTCAGCGGAACCATCGGCGCGGGCGACAGTGTGGTGTTCTTTAACTTCCGTCCCGACCGTGCCCGTGAAATTACCCGCACCTTTGTGGACCCGGATTTTGCCGGTTTTGAACGCAAAAACGGGTTCTTCCCGCTGACCTACGTGTGTATGACCCAGTACGATGCCACCATGCCGAACGTGCAGGTCGCTTTTCGTCCGCAATCGCTGGGCAACACACTGGGCGAGTATTTGAGCAAGCGTGATATGACGCAGTTGCGCATTGCGGAAACCGAAAAATACGCTCACGTCACCTTCTTTTTCAACGGTGGCGTAGAACGGGAATTTGACGGCGAGGACCGCGTGCTTATCAACTCCCCCAAAGTGGCAACCTACGACTTGCAACCCGAAATGAGCGCCTACCCCGTGTGCGATGCAGTGGTGGAGCGTATTCGTTCCGGCAAGTACGACGTCATTATTCTTAACTACGCCAACTGCGATATGGTGGGCCACACCGGCGTGTTCGACGCCGCTAAAGCCGCGGTGGAAGCGGTGGATACTTGCGTGGGCCGCACGGTGGACGCCGTGTTGGAAATGGGCGGTACCGCTCTGATTACCGCCGACCATGGCAACGCCGACCGTATGACGGAAGAAGATGGCTCGCCGTTTACCGCGCACACCACCAATCCGGTACCGTTCTGCGTGGTTGGTCGCGACTGCACTCTGCGTGAGGGCGGACGCTTGTGCGACATTGCCCCCACCATGCTGGAATTGCTGGGGCTGGAACAACCCGCCGAGATGGACGGCGTTAGCTTGATTGCACACTAAACACTTAACAGACAAGAGGACGGCTGCGGCCGTCCTCTTGTTGTCTATACCAACTTCTCGCGTGTGCTTTCTTTTAATCGGTTTAATTCCTCTTGACCAATGTCAATGTACACACATTCCTTGCACTGCCCCAATATATTCAAATCAACCTTTTCCAGCAAGCATTTTCCTTGATTTTCATATATACACAAGTAATTTTCACAATTCATTTTTATCACCCCTTACACTATACCCCACCCCAATCAAATTTGCAACCTTTTTTGGTTATATAATTATAACCAAAAAAGGGCATAATATATACTTGGGTGATGAAAATGTTTCAAATTGATACCGAGCTTAAACACGCCACGGTAGCGCGAACCGTGCGCTTTACCGAACCGTTGTTTGAAAAATTAAACCACACAGCAAGCGAACACAACATTTCCTTTAATCTGCTGGTGTTACAGTGTTGCAAATACGCGCTGGACAATATGGCGGGACAACAAAACCCATAACAAAAACTCCGCGGGGGGGATTCCCCTCGCGGGGGTTTTAAGTCGGATCGGAGCCCTGTCGT
>JAZRRV010000140.1:0-3734 GCA_045651085.1 Acutalibacteraceae bacterium | reverse complement strand
GAAAAGAAAAAGATTGTGATGACCATTGCCGCGTTGTTTATCTTAATTTTCTTCACCGTGTACGCGGCCAGCTGCTTTGTTACCTGCGGTAAGTTGTTTTCCACGTTGTTCGGTCTGCCGTATGTGTGGATGATGATTCTCGGTGCGGTTTTTGTGTTAATCTACACGTTGGTTGGCGGCTTTTTGGCAGAAAGCGTTTCCGACTTTATGCAAGCCATCGTTATGATTATCGCTTTGGTTATTATTGTAATTACCGGCACGCTTGCCGCCGGCGGCTTGGACGCTGTGGTAGAAAACGCCCGTTCCATTCCCGGTTTCTTTGAATTCTTTGGTATGGCCACTCCCACGGTGCAGGAAGGCACACAAGTGGTTCAAAACGGTGCACCGGTATTTGGCGAGGCGCGCGAATACGGTTGGCTCACCATTTTGTCTACCACCGCGTGGGGTTTGGGCTACTTTGGTATACCCCAAGTACTGCTTCGCTTTATGGCTATCCGCGATGAGCGCGAACTCACTCGTTCTCGCCGCATTGCCACCGTGTGGGTTGTTATCTCGTTGGCAGTTGCCGTGTTTATCGGTGTAGTCGGCAGAACGTTGTATCCCACGCAATTGTTAACGTCTTCCGAGGCGGAAAATGTGTTCATTGTTTTATCTACCAAACTGTTGCCGCCGCTGCTGGCCGGCTTTGTTATGGCGGGTATTTTGGCAGCAACCATCAGCTCGTCTGACTCATACTTGCTCATTGCCGCCTCTGCATTTGCCAAGAACATTTATCAGGGCATTTGGCGTAAAAAGGCAACGGATAAGCAGGTAATGTGGGTGTCTCGCGCTACGTTGCTTGTTATTGCGCTGATTGCGATTCTGTTTTCGCTGGACGAAAAGAGTGTCATCTTTACCATCGTCAGTTTTGCTTGGGCCGGTTTTGGTGCCACGTTTGGCCCGTTAATGTTGCTCAGTTTGTTCTGGAAACGTACAACCCGTTGGGGCGCAGTTGCCGGTATGCTTGGCGGCGGCGGTATGGTATTCTTCTGGAAACTGGTGTTGCGTCCGTTGGGCGGTTTGTGGGACATTTACGAGTTGTTGCCCGCGTTCTTGTTCTCGATTGTGTGCATTGTGGTCGTCTCTTTGCTGACCGCACCGCCCTCGGCGGAAATTCAAGCAGAATTTGACGAAGTAGCCGCTTCCAGCAAATAAAATTTGTTATATAAAAACGCCCGAAACCGTTTGGTTTTCGGGCGTTTGTTGCGCAAAAGCAAAGAAAAATAATTGCAATTCATACGGTTGTATTATACAATAAGAATATACCGAAATGTAGGAGAGAAAGCCAATGAGAGAAGTTTCTGCCACGCGCATTACCGAGGTGGTAAAAAATCTCTGTATACAAGCCAATTGTTATTTAAGTGACGATGTAAAAGAGTGCCTTTCCCGTTCTTGTGCGCAGGAGCCCTGGCTGCCCGCGGCCGAGGTGTTGGAACGCATTGTGGAAAACTACACCATTGCTGAACGTGACGGTTGTCCTGTGTGCCAAGACACGGGGGTTGCGTGTGTGTTTTTGCGTATTGGGCAAGACGTACATATTGTAGACGGCGATATAACCGAGGCGGTAAACGAGGGCGTTCGCCGCGGATATACTGAGGGATACCTGCGCAAAAGCGTGGTTCGGGACCCTCTTGACCGCATAAACACGGGCGATAATACGCCGGCAATGTTGTACACAGAGATTGTGCCCGGTGACCGTGTGGAAATTACGGTTGCCCCCAAAGGGTTCGGCAGTGAAAATATGAGCCAAATTGCGATGTTGCGCCCTTCCGACGGGTTAGACGGCGTGCGTGAATTTGTGGTTCGTGTGGTAGAAGAAGCAGGGCCGAATCCTTGCCCGCCCATCGTGGTGGGGGTAGGCATTGGCGGCACCTTTGACAAAGCGGCCTTTTTAGCCAAAAAAGCGTTGTTGCGCCCTGTGAATAAACGGCATCCCCAACCCTTTTATGCCAAGTTGGAGCAGGAATTACTGGAACGCATTAACGCTCTGGGTATTGGCCCGCAAGGGTTTGGCGGAAAAACAACGGCGTTGGCGGTTAACATTGAAACTTATCCTACCCACATTGCGGGGTTACCGGTGGCGGTAAACATTAACTGCCACGTTACCCGCCACAAGACGGAGGTGTTGTAATATGCCCATTGCACTGACGACACCGCTGGATAAAGAAACCGCGCGTTCCTTAAAAGCAGGGGATAGTTGTTTACTTTCCGGCGTTATTTATGCCGCGCGTGATGCGGCACATAAGCGACTGTGTGAACTGCTAAGCCAAGGGCGCGAACTCCCTTTGGAACTAAAAGACAGTGTGATTTATTTTGTGGGTCCTACCCCCGAAAAACCGGGGGAGGTCATTGGTTCTGCCGGCCCCACCACTTCGTACCGTATGGATGCTTACAGCCCGTTGCTTATTGCGCAAGGTCAAACCGGTATGATTGGCAAGGGCAAACGCGGTCCGGAAGTTGTTGAGGCGATGAAAAAATACGGCGCCGTGTATTTTGGAGCTATCGGTGGTTGCGGTGCTCTGCTTGGTCGGTGTGTCAAGCGCTCGGAGATAGTGGCGTATGAGGATTTGGGAGCCGAGGCAATTCGCCGACTGGAAGTGGAAAACTTTCCGGTTATCGTAGTAATTGACAGCGAGGGGAATAACCTTTACGAAACCGGACGAACTGCGTATTTGACGCAGAACAAAGCACCCTAATGCGCCCTTGCGTTTGAAGTGTTTATATTGTATAATTGGTACAATACTATGGTTGAGGTGTTACTATGAACATTACAACGGATATTCGCTATATCGGCGTTAACGACCATGCCATTGATTTATTTGAGGGGCAGTACGTTGTTCCCAACGGTATGGCTTACAATTCGTATGTTATCTTAGATGAGCACATTGCCGTTTTAGACACGGTGGATTCTGCATTTACCCACGAATGGTTGGATAATATCCAGAATACACTGAATGGAAAAACACCGGATTACCTGATTGTGCAGCATATGGAACCGGACCATTCGGCAAATATTCACAATTTTGTAAAGGCATATCCTACTGCCAAAATCGTGGCCTCTGCCAAAGCGTTTATTATGATAAAACAGTTTTTTGGCACAGATTTTGCCGACAAGCAAATTGTGGTAGGGGAAGGGGATACCTTGTCACTGGGCAAGCACCGTTTGACCTTTTATACCGCGCCGATGGTGCACTGGCCGGAAGTGATTGTCACTTATGACTCCACCGATAACGTGTTATTTTCGGCGGATGGATTTGGAAAATTCGGGGCTTTGGACGTAGAAGAAGACTGGGCGTGTGAAGCGCGGCGCTACTATTTTGGCATTGTTGGAAAATACGGTGCACAAGTACAAAATTTGCTCAAAAAAGCCGCCGGATTAGACATTCGTATCATTTGCCCCTTGCACGGACCGGTGCTTTCCGAGAACTTGGAATATTATTTGAATTTGTACAATACGTGGTCGAGTTATCAACCGGAAGAAGAAGGCATTGTTATTGCGTATACGTCTGTGTACGGGAATACCAAAAAAGCGGTATTGCAGTTAGCGGATAAGTTAAAAGCCAACGGTTGCCCAAAAGTGGTAGTAAACGATTTGGCGCGGTGCGATATGGCTGAAGCGGTGGAGGATGCGTTCCGTTACAACAAATTGGTGCTGGCAACCACCACCTATAACGCCGATGTGTTCCCCTTTATGC
>JAZRRV010000139.1:0-5327 GCA_045651085.1 Acutalibacteraceae bacterium | reverse complement strand
CTTGAACCCCATTCAAGCGCGCTACCAATCTGCGCTACACCCGGATTTTTTCAGTTGCGACAACTATTATAACAAAATCGCACGGAATGTCAAGTGGAAAATCGAAAAACACGGCGGTTGTGTTGAAAAAAGATTGCAACTGACGCAAAAATCCGTTATGATAGAGGAAAGAGGGTGTGAGTGTATGGAACTGATTGATATTTCTCGCGAACTGATGCACGCGCCGGTGTATCCGGGTGACCCGTCGCCCGCGCTTAAAAAACTCACGAGCATGGCGGCGGGGGATTCGTGCAATACCACGTTGCTGGCGGCTTGCTTGCATAACGGTACGCATTTGGATGCCCCCAAACACTTTTTCTCACAAGGGGACGGGGTGGACGCGGTAGCGCTGGATTCCTGTATTGGGGAATGTACGGTGGTGGAGTGCAACGGTTTGCTGCTGGGTGATGAGGCGGAGGAACTGCTACCATTGCTTAAAAAGAGAACATTGCTTAAAGGTGATGTGCAACTCACTCCCAGCGCGGCGTTTGTGTTGTCCGGCGCGGGTATGGTACTGCTGGGTGTAGAGGGCACGTCGGTTGCTCCGCCCGAATACGCCGAGGCGGTACATCGTCAACTGCTCGGCGCGGGTATCGTGTTACTGGAGGGGTTGGATTTATCGGCGGCCAAGGCGGGTGTGCCGTATTTGTTGATGGCGGCGCCGCTGCGTATTGGCGGGGTGGACGGCGCGCCGGTGCGCGCCGTGTTGGCCGAACCGCAACGCATTGACTGGGACGAGCGCACCTGGCGTTAAAAATTACTTGCAATGCGCTTTGAAATATGCTACAATGACAACGTCCGACCAAGCGGTCGGGCGTTTTTGATAGGCGGCGGTCGCCAAAAGGGGGAACTATCCATGAGCACGCAATACCGTCTCACCATTCCGGAAGGGTATCGTTCATCGATGAATATTCTGGAAACCGAAAAAGCCATTAAATTGTTGAAGGACGGATTTGAGGAGCAACTGGCACAACGCTTGTCGCTTACTCGCGTTTCCGCCCCGTTGTTCGTGTTGCCGCATTCCGGTTTGAACGACAATTTGAACGGCGTGGAGCGCCCGGTTAGTTTTGACATTCGGTATGATAACGGCGTTGTGGCGGAAGTGGTACACTCTCTTGCTAAGTGGAAGCGATATGCGCTTAAACGGTACGGCGTGCCGGTGGGGCAGGGCTTATATACGGATATGAACGCCATTCGTCGCGATGAAATTACCGATAATCTCCATTCGCTGTACGTTGACCAATGGGATTGGGAGATGGTGATTCGCCGCGAAGAACGCACGCCGGAAAATCTGAAACGCATTGTACGTGCGATTTATGAGGCGTTCCGTTGTATGGAGGACACGGTGTGCAGTGCCTACCCGCAATTGTCTCGTAAATTGCCGGAAACCATTACGTTTATTACCACGCAGGAGTTGGAGGACCAGTATCCGGACCTTACCGCGACGGAGCGTGAAAATGCCGCTTGCCGCGAACACGGCGCCGTATTTTTAATGCAAATCGGTGGCGCTTTGCGTTCCGGCAAACCGCACGACGGCCGTGCCCCGGATTACGACGATTGGCAGTTAAACGGTGACATTTTATTCTATTATCCGTTGCTCGGCCGCGCGGTGGAAGTATCCTCTATGGGTATTCGTGTGGACGAGGAGGCGCTGCGCCGTCAACTGGAAATTGCCGGTTGCGAGGAGCGTGCGGCGTTGCCGTTCCAAAAAGCGTTGCTGGCGGGGGAATTGCCGTACACGGTAGGCGGCGGTATCGGTCAATCGCGCTTGTGTATGTACTTTTTGGAAAAAGCCCACATTGGCGAGGTGCAAGCTTCGCTTTGGCCGGAGGAAATGGTGGAGCGTTGCGCACAAGCAGGAATGGTATTGCTGTAAAAAAGTTTGATAAATTTGAAATTTGGGCTTGATTTTTTTTGCGGTATTCATTATAATAGTCTAGCACTTATGTGCTGACACGGAGAGTTGGCTGAGTGGTGGAACGCGCACGATTGGAAATCGTGTGTACGTTAATAGCGTACCTAGGGTTCAAATCCCTAACTCTCCGCCATAAAGAGCGGCCTGTTTTACAGGCCGCTCTTTCATAATAACGGCAAAATAGCGGCACTACTTTTTTCCTCGAATTTTGAAATTTCCTATTGACAAATCCGTTGGAATAGGGTATATTCATAGTTGGTCTTATCGCGTTTTTTATATGTTTGAAAACAGCGAAGGATTCCTTCGATGGGAATACAGCTTCTGAAAGAGGTGACAGGAATGAAAGAGAACATCCATCCGAATTACAAGAATACGACCATCACCTGTGCGTGTGGCGAAGTGATTGAGACGTCTTCCACCAAAGAGAATATCCGCGTGGAAATCTGCTCCAAGTGCCATCCGTTTTTCACCGGCAGACAGAAGCTGGTCGATACCGGCGGCCGTGTGGACCGCTTCAACAAGCGTTTCGGTATCAAAGAGAGCAAGTAAGATGGAACAAAGGGCAGTGCAGTTACGCACTGCCTTTTCTCGTTGAAAGGGGGGCGCACGGTGGCGGAGAGTGCGTATCTCACGCTTGGCGCGGGTGCGCAGGCGGAATATGTGGACAACCGCTCGCGGTTTATTGCCGCGGTGGAACCGGTAGCGGACGAAGCGGCAGCACAGGCCTTTATTGCCGCCCGTAAAAAACAATACTGGGATGCACGCCACAACGTGTACGCCTACGTGTTGCGCTCCGGCATCAGCCGTTTTTCAGACGACGGTGAGCCGCAAGGAACGGCGGGGCTTCCCACGCTGGAGGTGCTGCAAAAGCGTGGATTAACCGACTGTGTGGCGGTGGTCACGCGTTACTTCGGCGGCATTTTATTGGGTACGGGCGGGTTGGTACGCGCTTACTCGCAAAGCACCGCGCTGGCGATTGAGGCCGCCCGCGTGGGAGAGTGTCGCCCGTGTGCGGTGGGCACCATTGCGTGCGATTATGCGCAGTACGGACGTGTGGCACCGCTGGTAGCGGCGTTTGGCGGGGAAGTGACTGACACGGCTTTTGCGGAAGGGGTCACCTTGTCGGTACTGCTCCCGTGCGACCGGTGCGATGCGTTTCGCCGCGAATTAACCGAGATTTCTGCCGGGACGATTGCCTTTTGTCAAACGGGAGAACTTTTCAAATTTTTTGAAAAAACGTGAATTTTGGCAGGAAAACAGAATAAAATCGGCGTATAATGATTATGAAAGGCGGTGGATGGTATGCTACCCAGATTACATACGGAGCAAATGGAGCGGGAGATGTTATCGCCGCGGGCGGCACTTGCGGGGGAAAGTAAAGGGCGGATTCGGGCGGAAAAACCGTGCGATTTTCGTACCGATTTTCAGCGTGACCGCGACCGCGTGTTGCACTGTAAGGCGTTTCGTCGTCTGCGGCACAAAACGCAGGTGTTTTTATCACCTATGGGGGACCATTACCGTACTCGCCTAACCCACACGCTGGAAGTATCGCAAATTGCCCGCACGGTAGCGCGGTGTTTGCGGCTGAACGAGGATTTAACGGAAGCGGTGGCGCTGGCGCACGATTTGGGGCATACTCCCTTTGGGCACGCGGGCGAGCGAGCGCTGGACCGCTGCTTGGAAGGCGGTTTTCGACATTATGAACAGAGCGTTCGCGTGGTGGAGTTGCTGGAAAACGACGGCCGCGGTTTGAACCTCACGTGGGAGGTGCGGGACGGTGTGCTTAACCACACCACCGGCGAACAGGCCGCCACGTTGGAAGGTCGCATTGTTCGCTTAGCCGATAAGGTGGCGTATATTAACCACGACATTGACGATGCCATTCGTGCCGGCGTGTTTGCGGAGGAGGACATTCCCGCCGCGGTGACCGAGGTGTTGGGTGCTACGCGGGATGAACGGTTTAACACGTTGATTGGCTCGATTGTGGAAAACAGCGGAGACGATATTGCGATGGCGCCCGCCGTGCGTGCGGCGTTTGACCAGTTACATTCGTTTATGTTTGAACGGTTGTATTATAACTCCATTGCCAAAATTGAGGAAAAAAAGGTAGACGTATTCATTAGCCGTTTGTTTGGTTATTTTGCGGATAACCCCGACCGTTTACCGCCGGAATACCGCGCCATTGGTGAGCGCGAAGGCGCGGCGCGTGCCGCGTGCGATTACATTGCCGGTATGACCGATACGTTTGCCGTGGAACTGTACCACGATTTGTTTATTCCCAAGGGATGGCCGGTTAAACCCGGCAATTTGATTTAACCAAGTAAGGAGGTGACACTATGCTGCCGGATAGTTTTTTGCAGGAATTAGTCGCCAAAAACGATATTGAAAGCGTGGTGTCCGCCTACGTATCGTTAAAACGGCGGGGACGCAATTTGGTGGGCTTGTGCCCTTTTCATGGTGAAAAAACGCCCTCGTTTAATTTGTATCCGGAAACCTCGTCGTTTTATTGTTTTGGTTGTGGCGCCGGCGGCGACGTGATTACGTTTATCCGCCGCATTGAAAATTTAAGTTACATTGACGCGGTTAAACTGTTAGCCGACCGCGCGGGTATGGCGCTCCCGGAACAGGACCGCAACGATGCGGGGGCGCGTCAGCGGGTTCGCGTGCTGGAAGCCAACCGCGAAGCCGCGCGGCTGTTCCACGCTTTTTTGTATTCCGAAGGCGGGCGTGCGGGGTTGGAGTATTATCACAGCCGAGGATATACGGACAGTACCATTCGCCATTTCGGGTTGGGTTATGCGCCGCAGAGTTTTGACTTTTTGCGGGATAATTTGCGCAAAAAAGGGTTTCACGATGAGGAACTGGTGCTGGCGTGGTTGTGTGCGCGCAGCCGCAACGGCAAAGGAATTTACGATATTTTCCGCAACCGCGTGATGATTCCGATTATTGACGTGCGCGGCAACGTGATTGCATTTGGCGGCCGCGTGCTGGACGATTCCAAGCCAAAATACCTTAACTCGGGCGAAACGTTGGTGTTCAAAAAAACCAACAACCTGTTCGCGCTGAATTTTGCCAAGCAAGCCAAGCAAGAGCGGCTGATTTTGTGCGAGGGGTATATGGACGTTATCGCCTTGCATCAAGCGGGATTTACCAATGCGGTGGCGGCGTTGGGAACGTCGTTTACCGCGGACCACGCGCGGTTGCTTTCCCGCTATACGGACGAAGTGGTGCTCATTTTTGATGCCGATGCGGCAGGGAAGAAAGGTGCTCAGCGCGCCATTGGGCTGTTGCGCGAAACGGGGTTGCGTATTCGTCTGGTCACCATTCCCGACGGGAAAGACCCGGAAAGTCGGATCGTAGCCATGTCGTTCTG
>JAZRRV010000138.1:0-1226 GCA_045651085.1 Acutalibacteraceae bacterium | reverse complement strand
GCCAGCCGGTGATGTTGCCGTCACCGTCCACATAGCCAACGGCCTCCGAGGTGCCCATCGCAATGCCCAAAATGTTGTTTTTGTTCAAACTCATAGCGCCCGCCAACGCGGTAACGTCACCGTCGTTCGCCACTTCCACCGGCACGTCACCGATTTCGGCCGCGGCGCGCAGGTAAATGTCCTTCACTTCTTTTTCGTACCGTTCTTCCGGTACTTTAATGAACAGCGAGGCAACCATTGCGCGGTTATCTACGTACACACCGGCGGACGAGATACCAATAGCATCTACACGCGGCATTTTGGAGGCCGCGCTGCGGAACGCCTCTACAATCCCTTGGTAATGGTAGGTGGGGTCCTCATTGATTTTCGGGAACCACACCACCTCCTCGGAATACACCGAAACACCGTCCACCACGGCGGACACTTTGCGGTCACTGCCGCCGGCATCGAACCCGATGCGGCAACCGTCCAAGTTACGGCCGACCGACTGCGCCGTGGATTTTTCCGCGGGTACGTCGCACAAGGGGAGCGAAACCACTTCAAACGGGCGCTCGTATACGCGACTCATAAAGTTACTGTCAAATTCGCGGCTGCCACCTTTGGTGTACGCCGCGGCTACGGTGGCGGCCATCGCGTCGTCTCCACAGACCATCACTTTGTAACCGCCGTACGCCCACAACATCATTTTTACCGTGCGGTCAACGTACAGTGCATCCAGCGCCTGTTTGTCCGGCGTGCCGTGAATACGAAAACGGCGCACCGCTGTTTGACCTTGGTTGCGTTCCACCGCAATGGCGATTTCGCGGCCGTTTTGCGCGGATTTTTCATAATCTCGACAAAAAGCGGCCATCGGGATAAAACCGGCATCCAAAGCGGGCAAATTTTTAACGGAAACTTCCAATCCAAGTACGTTCATTCTACAAAAGACACCCTTTCTCTTGTGATATAGTTTAACTATACCAAGTATTCCCTTGGTTGCAAAGGCATTTTTGGCTTTTTGATTTTCAATTTTCGTTATTTTTTGAATGACCGCCCTGCGCGGAACATATAGATGTCTCAGAAAACCAATGTTGAAAGGAATGACTGTTCAAATGAGAGAGTATTATCCGGAAGGTGTGTTGCTGGGCACGGCAGAAAATCGGCGGCGAACCGAATCGGCGGCGGCGCTGGCGGAAGCGGCAATTATGCAGGAAGTGGTGGAAGCGCGCGCCGTGTTGTGTGACAAC
>JAZRRV010000137.1:0-4093 GCA_045651085.1 Acutalibacteraceae bacterium | reverse complement strand
TGATTTTAATTCAGCGCGGCGGCCGCACCATCATCCCCCGCGGCAACGTGCGCTTGCGCGAGCAGGATTTGCTGGTGATTCACCGCCGCCGCCCCGAAACAATGACATTGGACGTGTAACAAATATAAAAAAACCACGTGGGCACCCGCGCGGGTGCTCAGGCGGTTTTGTGTGTTGTGTTGTGTTGTGTTGTGTTACGGACGCGGCGGTGCGGGGTCGTTAGTGCGGCCGAGCAAATAGTCGGTGGACGTGCCGTAATACTCCGCCAACGCCACCACCAACCGCGTGGGAATTTCCCGCTTGCCGGTTTCGTACAAACTGTACACGCGTTGGTCAATGCCCAGCACGGCCGCCAGTTGCTTTTGCACCAAATCGTGGTCCTCGCGCATATCGCGTAAACGGCGATAATACATATAACTCACCTCAAGACAAGTATATGTACTATCAAAAAGTAGTATTGATTTTACTATCAAACGGTGGTAAAATTGCCAAAAGGGGGTTTCACAATGTCTTTATTGGATGATATTGATTTTTGCGCGGCTATGCTGGAAGGACAAATGAGCCGTGGTGAATTGACGGAATTTTTACAACAAAATTACGAGGATATTGTTCCCAGTCCGTGGCAAAAAACATTGCGCGAAAAGGATTTTCTGCTATCCGACGAAAGCAATCTATACCGACAATTTGTGCGCGCCGGTATATACGATTCTGAAAAAATGACCGCAATTATGTTGCAATTATTCTACCTGATACACCGCTCACAGTAAAACGCTCCGCCCCCACAATGTGGTGGCGGAGCGTTCTCTTGTTGTTTATTACCCGTACAAATAGTGGTGCAGGTTGGAGACGGTGGTTTTGGCGTCGGTGAGCAATAAGCCCGCGCCGCCGTTAATCTTGGTGGCTTTGTATTCGCCCACTTTGGGTACGGAATAATCCATCATCACCGTGTAACTGGCAAATTTCGCCGCATTGGTGGCAAAGCCCAGCAATTCGTCGGAGGACATATTCGTGTCCACGCACTCGAGCGCCTTGTACAGCACCGAAATGAGTTGCGTGTAACTCATTTTCTTTGCCTTTTCAATCATCAGCGACACCACTTCGCGCTGGCGTTGGGTGCGCTTAAAGTCGCTGTCCAGTTTGCGAATGCGCGCGTACTGCATGGCTTGGAAGCCGTTTAAGTGGTGCACACCCGGCTCACCTTTGAGCGAATAGTACCCCTTTAGCCCGCCGCAATCGTCCGTGCGGCCGGGAATGGGAATCGCCACGTTGCAGCCGTTACCGGGAATCTGCGTCATTTCCTTGGCGGTGAGTTTCACGTCTACCCCGCCCATCGCGTCTATCAAAATCGGGAGCACCTTAAAGTTCACGCCGATGTAATCCTCAATATCCAGACGGAAGTTTTGCGCCAGCATTTTGTGCTGCAACGTGTGCTTGCCGTACGCGTATGCGGCGTTGAGTTTGCCGATGTCGTCCTTACCGTCGCCGTTTTTGTCGCGGCCGGGAATGCTCACCCACGTGTCACGCAGCAGCGAGACCAGTTTGATGGTCTTGGCTTTGTCGTTAATGGACAAAATCATCGTCACGTCCGACCGACCGCTGAACGTGTTGGTGTCAATTCCCAGCAGCAGCACGTTGCGCACGCCGTTACCGTTGCCGCGCAAGGGCAGTTGCATCACCTCGGCGGCGTTGTCGTATTCGCTTTCGTCCACCACTTCGCCGTCCAAATCGCTGTCGTCTTCCCCCAGAGGGATGTCCGCGTTGGGGTCAAAATCCCCGTTTTGGGTGAAGTTGATACTGCCCAGCACCGTGGTGAGCACAATCGCCACCGTTAAGCACAAAGCACCTACCACCGCCATGGCGGAGGAACCGATAATGGTCCATACCCGCACCGTTTTGGAATACCGATGCGTTTTTTGAGGTTTACCTTTCATAGTTCATATCTCCTTAACCCTAGGTTGCCACCGTAAACGGCGGTTATTCCGCTTTGAGTGCCACCGCACGGCGTACCTTGTCCGCAATGTTGGCGGCGCACAGCCCGTACAGTTCCAGCAGTTGTGCCGCGGGGCCGGACTGGCCGAACGTGTCCTCCACGCCCACACGCAACACCGGCACGGGGCAGCACTCGCACACCACGTCTGCCACCGCACTGCCCAAACCGCCAATAACGGAATGTTCCTCTGCCGTGACAATGGCGCCCGTTTCCCGCGCGGCGGCTATCACCGCTTCACGGTCCAGCGGTTTGATGGTAGCCATATTCACCACCCGCACCGCAATGCCTTCTGCTTTCAGCAGTTCTGCCGCAATCAACGCTTCGTTCACCATCAGTCCCGTGGCAATCACCGTCACGTCTCGTCCTTCGGTTAACTGCACGCTTTTGCCAATTGTAAAACGGTGCGTGGCTTCGTCAAACATAACCGGCACCGCCAACCGGCCAAACCGCAAATACACCGGCCCGTCCATTTCGGACGCCGCTACAACCGCCAACTTGGCTTCCACCGCGTCGGCGGGGTTAATCACCGTCATGCCCGGAATGGTGCGCATTAAGGCAATATCCTCGTTACATTGGTGGGTGGCGCCGTCCTCCCCCACCGAGATGCCGCCGTGCGTGGCGCCGATTTTTACGTTTAAGTGGGTGTAGCCGATGGCGTTGCGCACCTGCTCAAACGCGCGGCCCGCCGCAAACATAGCAAACGAGGAGACGAACACCGTTTTGCCCGCTGCCGCCAAGCCCGCGGCAATGCCCATCATATTCCCCTCCGCAATGCCGCAGTTAAAAAACCGCTGCGGGCACGCCTTTTTGAACACCCCCGTTTTGGTGGCGGCGGCTAAGTCCGCGTCCATGACTACCACGTTGGGGTTGTCTGCCAACGCGAGCAGACCGTCCCCGTACCCGTCGCGGGTGGCTTTTTTAATTACGTCTGCCATAAATCAGCCCTCCAATGCCGCCAATGCCGCGGTCAATTCGCTCATTGCCTGTGCGTATTCCTCCGCGTTCGGCGCTTTGCCGTGCCAGCCCACCTGGTTTTCCATAAACGATACGCCGCGGCCTTTTACCGTTTTCATAATAATTGCGGTGGGACGGCCCGTGCACGCACGCGCCGCCGCGAGCGCCGCTTCAATCTCCTCAAAATTATGCCCGTCAATCTCCACCACGTGGAACCCGAACGCGGCAAACTTTGCCGGAATGGGGTGCGGGGAGTTGACTTCGTCCACGCTGCCGTCTATCTGCAAATCGTTGTTATCCACAATCACGCACAGGTTATCCAACTTTTTGTGCGCGGCAAACATCGCCGCTTCCCATACTTGGCCTTCTTCAATTTCGCCGTCGCCCAACACGGTGTAGGTGCGGTAGTCCTTGCCGTCCAACTTAGCGGCAAGCGCCATACCCACCGCGGCAGAGACCCCTTGCCCCAGCGAACCGCTGGACATATCCACCCCCGGTGTGGTGTTCATACACGGGTGGCCTTGCAACATCGCCCCCACTTTGCGCAGACGCTGAATTTCCTCCTGCGGGAAAAAGCCGCGCAGCGCCAGCGCCCCGTACAACGCGGGCGCGCAGTGGCCTTTGGAAAGCACAAAACGGTCCCGCTCCGGCCAGTTAGGATTCGCGGGGTCCACCCGCAGTTCCTCGGTATATAAGTACGCCAGCAGTTCCGCTATTGACAACGAACCGCCCGGATGCCCGCTTTTGGCGTGGTACGTGCCCTCAATCACTGCTAACCGAATACGCAGTGCCGCCGCACGCAGTCTGCGCAACCGCATTGCCTCCATAGCCATAGCCCCCTCAAAAATTTACACATTCTCCTATATTTTAACACGCTTCTTTATAAAATGCAATATTGACAAGCAGAGAATTTTACACTAATATAATAGGGATACATTCTTGTGGAGGGTTTATAATGAACAACACGGAAAAAACAATGGACAAAGTGGTTGCCCTGTGCAAAGGGCGCGGCTTTGTGTTCCCCGGTTCGGAAATATACGGCGGCTTGGCCAACACGTGGGATTACGGCCCGCTGGGCGCGGAACTGAAAAATAACGTGAAACGCGCGTGGTGGAAAAAGTTTGTGCAGGAAAACCCCTACAACGTGGG
>JAZRRV010000136.1:0-3904 GCA_045651085.1 Acutalibacteraceae bacterium | reverse complement strand
ACCACCACAACCACCACGGTACCCACCACCACAACCACCCGCGCGCCGGTAAGCAGTCAGGCGGGGGAAGCGGCAAACTTGCTGGTAAATTTACCCACCGACGACGCAGTGGATGCCGCGCTGACGGACCTGCAATCGCTGTGCAACCGTTACGGCAATAGCATTTCGTTTTATTATAAGGATTTGGAAACCGGCAACGCGCTGGAATTCCGTGCCGACCGCAGTTATCAAGCGGCCAGTGTCATTAAAGCCCCGTACGTTAAGCATCTGCTCACCATGGGGGTAGACGGCACGGAAAAACTCACCCTTACCTCCAAAATGGGCGGCTCCACGTATGTGGATAAGTACCCCCGCGGCACGCAGTTTACGGTGGATGAGTTAATGGAATACGCTATTCGGTATAGCGACAACACCGCGTACTATATGCTCAACCAACGCTTTGGGTTTCAGGAATTTAATGAATATGCCGAATCGCTCGGCGTTTCCGCCAACAGTACCAACCACTGCACGCTGATGTTACCAAAACCGCGGTTCGGGTATTTGTCCGCGCGGGACATCGGCTTGTATTTTGAGGATATTGCGCGGTACGTTGAGCAAGGCGGGGCGGATGCCGCGCGGCTCAAAACGTGGCTCACCTCCACCACCGAAACGCGCTTGATTAGCGCGGCCTATGAGGGTACCTACACGGTGGCGCACAAGTACGGCGATATGGACACCATTTTGGCGTTCCACGACGGTGCGATTGTTTACGGAGAGCATCCGTTCGTGTTGTCGGTGGCCACGTCACTGCAACCGTTTACCGACACCTCGTTGGAGGTAATTCACGAAATTGCGCGGTTGGTGAACGTGATTCACTGCGCCAACCATACACGCTGAAAGGGGCGAGCGTATGCGTATTGTTATTAAAGTCGGCACTTCCACGCTGGCGCACACCACCGGCCAACTCAACATTCGGCGGGTGGAACTGTTGTGCAAGGTAATGAGCGATTTGAAAAACGCCGGCCACGAAGTGATTTTGGTATCGTCCGGTGCCATCGGTATGGGCGTGGGCAAACTCTCGCTCAAAACGCGCCCGGGGGATATGGCAACCAAACAGGCGGCGGCCGGCGTGGGTCAGTGCGAACTGATGTACACCTACGACAAACTGTTTTCCGAATACCACCACACCGTGGCGCAAATTCTGCTCACCGGTGCGGATTTGCGGGACACCCAGCGGCAGGAAAATTTCCACCGCACGCTGTTCCGTTTACTGGAACTGGGCGCCTTGCCCATTATTAACGAAAACGACACCGTTGCCACCGACGAAATCAGCATTGGAGATAACGACTCGTTGGGCGCGATTGTGGCGGTCAACGCCAACGCCGATTTGCTGATTTTGCTATCGGATATTGACGGCTTGTACGATGCCGACCCCCACACCCATCCGGACGCGCGGCTGATTCCCGTGGTAGAAACGCTCAGTGACGACGTGTTGGCGCTCGCGGGCGGTGCGGGTTCCTCGCTGGGCACCGGCGGTATGGCCACCAAACTGCACGCGGCAGAACTTGTGGTGGCGGAAGGCATTGACATGGTCATTGCCAACGGCGCATCGCCGGAGGTACTGTACCGCATTGTGGAGGGCGAACCCGTCGGCACGCGCTTTGTGGGAAGGCGGCGCAGTGTATGACAACACAAGAGATATTGCGCGCGGCAAAAGCCGCGTGTGGCGAAGCGGCGCAGCTTACCACCGCCCAAAAGAACGAAGCGCTGGAAGCTATGGCGTGCGCCCTGTTGGCGCACACGGAAGAAATTTTGGCAGCCAACGCCGCGGACGTAGAGGCGGCGCGGAGCACCTTGTCACCCGTCATGATTGACCGCTTGTTGCTCACGGCGGAGCGTTTGGCCGCTATGGCGGAGGGGATTCGCCAAGTGGCGGCACTGCCCGACCCTGTGGGGCGGGTGCTGGAACAGTTTGACCGCCACAACGGCTTGCACGTGGAAAAGGTCAGTGTTCCTATGGGCGTTACGGCCATGATTTACGAAAGCCGCCCGAATGTGACGTCGGACGCGGCGGTGCTGGCGTTCAAAAGCGGCAACGTTTGTGTACTCCGCGGCGGCAAAGAGGCGTTTCGTTCCTCGCTTGCCATTGTGGAGGCATTGCGTGACGGGTTGCGCCGCCGCGGGATAAACGAAGATATGATTCAACTGGTGCGTGACACCACGCGTGACAGCGCGCGGGAATTGATGACAGCCGTGGGATTGGTGGATTTGCTCATCCCTCGTGGCGGTGCGGGGCTCATTCGCGCGTGCGTGGAAAACGCCACCGTACCGTGCATTGAGACAGGCACCGGCATCTGCCATATTTATGTAGACGCCGCGGCGGATATGGACAAGGCACTAGCCATTGTAGAAAACGCCAAAACCAGCCGCCCGTCGGTATGCAACGCGGCAGAGGTCTGCTTGGTACACCGCGACATTGCGCACGCATTTTTACCCCGCTTGTACAAGCGGCTGGTAACCGACAGGGAACGTCCCGTGGAACTGCGGCTGGACCCGCGCGCCGCGGCGGTTATTCCCGGCACGCCGGCAGGCGAGCGGGACTTTGATACCGAATTTTTGGATTACATTCTGGCAGTTGCCGTGGTGGACGACGTGGATGCCGCCGTGGCACACATTGCCGCTCATTCTACCGGCCACAGCGAGGCGATTGTCACCGAAGATAGTGCGGCCGCCAACCGCTTTGTAGCGGGGGTAGACAGTGCGGCGGTGTACGTGAACGCCTCCACGCGGTTTACGGACGGCGGCGAGTTTGGGCTGGGATGCGAAATCGGCATTTCCACGCAAAAATTACACGCGCGCGGCCCTATGGGTCTGCGCGAACTGACAACGTACAAATACGTGGTGCGCGGCAACGGCCACGTTCGATAAAGGGGGTATTCGTATGGCAAATTACTTGGCGGGCTTTATCGGCACCGGCAATATGGGCGGTGCACTGGCGCGCGCGGCGTGTAAACGGCATGCCGCACAGGTGTTGCTGGCAGATTACGACAACCAAAAAGCCGTAGCATTGGCAGAACAATGCGGTTGCACGGCGGGGGATAACGCCGCCGTAGCGGCGCAGTGCCGTTACGTGTTTTTGGGCGTTAAACCGCAGGTGTTGGGCGCGGTACTGCGCTCGTTAGCGCCCGTATTGGCGGCGCGTACCGACCGTTTTGTGCTGGTCAGTATGGCGGCGGGCGTTACCACGGAGAGCATTACCAACGCGTTGGGGGCTACGTATCCCATCATTCGCATTATGCCCAACACCCCCGCCGCTATTGGGGAGGGAATGGTGTTGTACACCGCCACCGCACAGGTAACCGAGGCGGACCAAGCGGAATTTTGCGAACTGATGGCAGATGCGGGTGCGTTCGACTCTTTACCTGAACCGTTAATGGACGCGGGCAGTGCGTTGTCCGGTTGCGGCCCCGCGTTTGTGTATTTGTTTATTGAGGCACTGGCAGACGGCGCGGTGGAATGTGGTCTGCCGCGGGAAAAAGCCCTGCGGTATGCGGCGCGCACCGTAGCGGGCGCGGCGCGAATGGTGGAAACCGACGGTCGCCACCCCGGCGAGTTAAAAGACGCGGTGTGCAGCCCCGGCGGTAGTACCATTGCGGGCGTTCACGCGTTGGAGGACGGCGCATTCCGCGGTGCGGTTATGGGCGCGGTACAAGCCGCGTTTGAGCGCACGCGCGAACTGGGCAACTGATTGTAAAAATTGAGGAGGAAGTGTAATGAAACTGGGTCAAAAAATCGTTAGCGGTGTGATGGCGGGCTTTTCCATCTCCTTTGGTGCGGCCATATTTTTGCTTACGCAAAGCGTGCCGCTGGGGGCATTGTTTTTCAGCATCGGCATTTTAATGGTCGCCAATTTTAACGCCATGCT
>JAZRRV010000135.1:0-2580 GCA_045651085.1 Acutalibacteraceae bacterium | reverse complement strand
ACAACATCCCGCTGAAAATTAACCGCGAGACCAACTATTCCAAAGATAAGAACTTGTGGCACCTTTCCCATGAGGGTATGGATTTGGAGGATACCGGCAACGAACCGCAATACGAAAAACCCGGCTTTTTGGAAATGGGTGTTTCTCCCCTGCAAGCGCCGGACGTTCCCACCTATGTGGAACTGGAATTTGAGCAGGGCGTGCCCGTAGCACTGGACGGCGAAAAGATGAGCGCCAAAAACATTGTGCTGAAACTCAATGAACTGGGCGGCGCCAACGGCGTGGGTATTATTGACATTGTGGAAAACCGTTTGGTGGGTATGAAATGCCGCGGCGTGTACGAAACGCCCGGCGGTACCATTTTGTATAAAGCGCACAGCGTGCTGGAAAGCATCTGCTTGGATAAAATGACGTTGCACGAAAAACAACGGATGTCCATCACCTTTGCGGAACTGGTATACAACGGCCAGTGGTTCACCCCCTTGCGTGAGGCAATGTCCGCGTTTGTGGACAAAACGCAGGAGCGCGTAACCGGTAAGGTACGGCTGAAACTGTACAAGGG
This sequence comes from Acutalibacteraceae bacterium, assembly GCA_045651085.1. Classification (GTDB taxonomy): domain Bacteria; phylum Bacillota; class Clostridia; order Oscillospirales; family Acutalibacteraceae; genus RGIG3009. The sequence continues at coordinate 2,018 of JAZRRV010000135.1, read as the reverse complement.
CAACATCATCAACGCCGGTGTGTGGAGCCCGTACACGTTGTACAGCGAAGAAATTGCCACCTTTGGCGAAAGCGATTATAACCAAAAAGATTCCGAGGGCTTTATCAACCTGTTTGGTCTGCCGATTACGGTGCAGGCGTTGGTTGACGGCAAAAAATAAGCATACGCAACAACAGTCCTGCGCGGGGCTCCCCGCGCAGGACCATCCGATTTTTATGGCGGGAGGATTGTTTTATGGCAAAACTGTGGGCAGGCAGAACGGACGGCGCCACCGACAAATTGGCAGACGATTTTAACTCATCCATCCGGTTTGACCACGTTATGTACCGACAGGATATTACCGGAAGTATGGCACACGCCGCTATGCTGGGTGCGCAGGGAATCATTACCCCCGCCGAAGCCGAACAACTGATTAACGGTTTGCAAGGCGTGCTGGACGATTTAGAAAGCGGCGCACTTGCGTGGGATATGTCCTGCGAGGATATTCATATGTTCGTGGAACAGGTGCTCACCGAGCGGTTGGGTGCCGTGGGCAAAAAACTGCACACTGCCCGCAGCCGTAACGACCAAGTGGCATTGGATTTGCGTATGTATCTGCGCGAGGAGATTGATACGGTACTCTCGCTCACCGAATCGCTCACCGAAGCCATCACCGCGCAAGCCGAGCAACACAAGGCGGTTATTTTGCCGGGGTACACGCACCTGCAACGGGCGCAACCGATTACCTTTGGGCATCACTTAATGGCGTATGCCATGATGTTATTGCGTGACCGCGACCGTTTGCTGGACTGCCGCCGCCGTATGAATCAATCCCCCATTGGGTGTTGTGCACTGGCGGGCACCACCTACGCCACCGACCGCCGCTTTGAAGCGGCGCAGTTGGGGTTTGACGGTATTTGCCGCAACAGTTTGGACGGTGTGTCCGACCGCGACTTTTGCGTGGAACTGTTGGCAGCACTCTCGCTGCTGATGATGCACCTTTCCCGTTTTTCCGAGGAGATTATTTTGTGGTCCAGCTGGGAGTTTAAGTTTGTGGAACTGGCAGATGCCTTTACCACCGGCTCGTCCATTATGCCGCAAAAAAAGAACCCCGATATGGCAGAACTGGTGCGCGGCAAAACCGGCCGCGTATACGGCGATTTGCTTTCCATTCTCACCGTGTTAAAGGGCTTGCCGCTGGCGTACAACAAAGATATGCAAGAAGACAAGGAAAGCGTGTTTGATGCGCTGGAAACCGTAAAAATGTGTCTGCCGGTGTTCACCGGTATGATAAGCACCATGCACGTGTGCGCCGATACCATGCGCCGCGCAGCAGAGACCGGCTTTATTAACGCCACCGACTTGGCAGACTGGATGGTGGCGCACGGCTTGCCGTTCCGTGATGCGTATAAGCTCTCCGGTCAACTGGTGGCGCGGTGCATTGCGGATGGCTTGGTGCTGGAAACGTTGCCGCTTTCCGTGTACCGCGAATACAGTGATATTTTTGACGAAAGTGTGTATGAAGCGATTGACCTCGATGCCTGTGTGGAGCGCCGTATCAGCGAAGGCGGCACCTCCGTTGGCTCGGTGGAAGCGCAGATTGAGTATGTGAAAGAGATGTTAGCCCAATGACAACTGTTTTTATTGACGGCAGCGCCGGCACCACCGGCCTGCGTATTTACGACCGCTTGTCTGCCCGCACGGACTTGCGCCTTCTCACCCTGCCGGACGACCGCCGCAAAGACCCTGCCGCCCGCGCGGAAGCGTTGCACGGGGCGGACGTGGCATTTTTGTGTTTGCCGGATGCCGCCGCACGCGAAGCGGTGGAACTGGCGGGTGATGCCGACACCGTGATTATTGACACCTCCACCGCCCACCGCACCGAAGCGGGCTGGGCGTACGGCTTTCCCGAATTGCCGGGGCGGCGAGAGCCCATTCTCACCTCGCGCCGTATTGCCAATGCGGGGTGTCACGCAGGCGGGTGGTGCCGGCGCTGCCGTCAATAAAAACAGTTGTCATTGGGCTAACATCTCTTTCAC
>JAZRRV010000134.1:0-2822 GCA_045651085.1 Acutalibacteraceae bacterium | reverse complement strand
ACCCCACGGTGTGGTGGGTGCTAATACTTGGAGTGCTATTGGCAGTTTGTATGAGGATTTGGCGGTTGGACTGGAAAAACAGCCGGGGCAAGCGCCGGGATATACGTTGGAGCAGGAGGGAACGGTATGACCTATACTACTTGGCAACGGCGCGAGCACACGCGTGAACTGCAGGAATACTTACGTATCATGGCGCTGCGCGACGACCACCACCGCGAACTGGGGGTAGACGGTATTTTTGGGCCGGAGACCGAAGAGGCAGTACGCGATTTTCAGAGAATGAGCGGTTTACCCGTTACCGGCAAGGTAGACCACACCACGTGGGAACGGTTGGTAACGGATTATAAGGATATGCTGACGCTGCTGACCGAAGCCGAGGCGATTCGTCCCTTCCCCGCACCGCAACACGTAATTCGCCGTGGGGATACCGGTACGATTGTATATGTTTTGCAAGCGATGATAAACGACATTACCGAACTGATTGAGGAATTAAAAACACTGGCGGTAACCGGTGTATACGATGAGGATACCGCGCAGTTGGTCACGCAATTACAACACATAAGCGGGTATCCGGAAACCGGCGAGGTTGACCGCTTGTTTTGGGACCATTTAGCCCAATGGTTTAATAAAAAGTAATACAATCGAGGTGGCAATGTGAAGCACGCGGTATTCTTAAAAAATGCAGCCATTTTAACTGTTACGTCACTTATCTTACGCACCGTGGGTATCTTTTTCCGCGTGTATATGTCCAACAAAATCGGTGCAGAAGGCATGGGGCTGTACCAACTGGTCTTTTCTATTTACGTATTGGGTGCTACCTTTGCCACCTCTGGCATTTCCACCGCGGTAACGCGTTTGGTGGCGGATGAATTGGTGCGCGGCACTACCAAATCGGTGCGCCGCATTTTACGCCACTCCATTTTGCTCAGTGTACTCATCGGTTTGGCATCTACGGCGCTCATTTTCTTTGGTGCGGAACTTATCAGTGTCTATTGGATTCGGGATATTCGTGCCGTACCGGCATTGCGAATGTTATCGTTAAGCTTGCCCTCTATGGGTGTTTCCTCCTGTCTGCGAGGTTACTTTATTGCACGGCGGCGAGTAGCTGTTTCCTCGCGCGCTCAACTGCTGGAACAAGCCGTGCGCATTGCGGTGGTTATGCTGCTTATCGACCGTTTTGCTACGCACGGATTGGCAACCGCCTGCTTAGCGGTTATGGTGGGAGATACCGTAGCGGAGTGGATTGCTTGCGGGCGATTGGCCTTGGGGTATGCTTTTGATAAAAAGAGGTTAAAAGCGGAACTGCCGCCGCGTACACCAGTTTCCTCGTTGCCCGTAGTAAAGAGTTTGTTAGCGATTGCGGCGCCGATTACGGCAGGGCGATACCTTAACACCATATTGCGTACCATAGAAAACATTTTGGTGCCCAACAGCATTGCCACCTACACGGGCTCGCAAGAGCGTGGATTATCGCAATTTGGGGCATTAAAAGGGATGGCGTTGCCGCTTATCTTCTTCCCCGCTTCATTTTTGTCGGCCATGTCCACGTTGCTTATTCCGGAAATATCCGCCGCCAATGCGTTGCATCGTAAACAAACCATTAACCGTGCGGTAGAAGGCCCATTACACGTTACGTTACTTAGTTCTATTCTTATCGGCACGGTGTTTACCGTGTTCTCGCGCGAACTGGGATTACTGTTGTACAACAGTACCGAAGTGGGGATATATTTGCGTGTGTTAGCACCCCTCACCCCCATTATGTACACCGAAAGTGCGGTGGACGGGATTTTGAAAGGGTTGAACCAGCAGAATTATTCACTAAAATACAGCGTGGCAGATTCGTCGTTGCGCATTGTGCTGATTTTATTGCTCGTTCCCTACCGCGGTATGGGTGGCTTCTTGTTTATTATGGTTATCAGCAATGTGTTTACCTCGTTTTTGAACGTACATCGTTTGCTGAAAGTAACCGGTTTGTGCTTGCGTTGGGACAAATGGATTCTCCGCCCGTTACTTGGCGCAGGCGCCGCTTCCGCAGTCGCGTTAACGGTGACGCGTCTTCCGTTTTTATCGCAAATACCGGGAATAACCTTAACCATTGCGGGTATCCTATGCCTATGCGGCGTATATACCGGGTTGATGCTATGGCTGGGTTGTATCACTCCGTCTGACCTCCGCGGGGCTATATCATAAAAAACATCAGAAAAACCGGAATTTTTTTGAAATTAACCCTTGACAAGCGCCGGATGATAGTGTATTATAGTCAAGCAGTTTGCAAACGCACCATTAGCTCAGTTGGTAGAGCACCTGACTCTTAATCAGGGTGTCCAGGGTTCGAGTCCCTGATGGTGTACCATCCGGCCCGTTGGTCAAGTGGCCTAAGACTCCGGCCTCTCACGCCGGCAACACGAGTTCGAATCTCGTACGGGTCACCACGTGGGAAGCCGATAACAACTTCCCACATATATTCCTCCATAGCTCAGTCGGTAGAGCACGCGGCTGTTAACCGCGGTGTCGTTGGTTCGAGTCCAACTGGGGGAGCCAAAAAAGCAACAACCACCTTTTGGTGGTTGTTGCTTTTTTCACTTCTTCCCTGTCGGTTTTGTACCGACAATGTGTTAACAGACGCGTGGCGGCTGTTAACTGTAACACACACCGAGCGCCTCTCGTAAGGAGATGGATTTTTGTTTGTATTATTCATTTTTCAGTATTCATCATTCATTATTCATTAACAGAGAACGGGTTTTCAATGAATAATGAAAAATGAAGTCGCTAACGCTGATGAATAATGAATAATTATTGCGGTTTCACCACTTTTATGCTAT
>JAZRRV010000133.1:0-4186 GCA_045651085.1 Acutalibacteraceae bacterium | reverse complement strand
GGCGTACACTGGACGATTCGTTTGTTATTTTGGACGAAGCACAAAACACCACCCCCGAACAAATGAAAATGTTTCTCACGCGGTTGGGCTTTAACTCCAAAATGGTGGTCACCGGCGACATTACGCAAATTGACCTGCCCGACGGTAAGAAAAGCGGATTGCGTGAGGTCATGCGCATCTTAAAAGACGTGGAGGACGTAGCCATCTGCACGTTCAACCAAAAAGACGTGGTACGCCACCAACTGGTGCAACGCATCATTAAGGCGTACGAGGATTACGAAAAAAATAAACAGGAAGGAAAGCGAGCAAAATATGGTGACAAAAATCCGAGTCGACATTGAAAATCGACAAAAAGCCGTAAAAATTCCCACCGGTATGCGGATGATGATTCGCCGTTGTTGCCACGCGGCGCTGGATTTGGAGGGCATTGACGGCGCGGCACAAGTAGACGTTACTTTGGTGGACAACGAGCAAATTCGCAAAATCAATCGCGAACAACGGAATATTGATGCCGCTACCGACGTGCTTTCTTTCCCGTTGGGCGAAAACGGCGTGTTTGAAATTAACCCCGAAACCGGCGAAAAACTGATTGGAAATATTGTGCTGTCGCTGGAACAAGCCGAAAAACAAGCGCACGATTTCGGTCATTCGTTTAACCGCGAAGTGGGCTATCTCACCGTGCATTCTATGTTTCATCTTTTGGGTTACGACCACGTAAACAACGGGTTAGAAGCCGTGCATATGCGCGAAAAAGAGGAAACCGTAATGAACCAAATCGGTCTGTCACGCGTAAACAGTTACGTTTTGGAAGAGGAATAATCGCCCCGCTTTTGGCAAGGGGTTTGCCATTGTCTTTAATTTTTGAATGTTAAGGAGAACCAAACGATGCCGGATACCCGTTCTGCTTTTATCGCCATTGTCGGCGTGCCCAACGTAGGTAAATCGTCGTTGCTTAATGCGCTGGTGGGCCACAAGGTTGCCATTGTATCGGACAAGCCCCAAACCACCCGCAACCGCATTATGGGCGTTTACACGCAAGACGACCTGCAACTGGTGTTTTTAGACACCCCCGGTTCCCACCGCCCGCGCACCCGATTGGGGGATTTTATGATAAAATCCATCGGGGAAGCGGTATCCGGCGTGGATGCGGGCATTTTGGTAACGGAACCCACCGCCACCGTACGCGAAGCGGAGCGTGAACTGCTGGAACGGTTTCGTTCCCAAAAACTGCCGGTACTGTTGGTGCTGAATAAAATTGACACGGTAGCGGACAAAGCAACGCTTCTCGCTTGTATCGATGCGTGGCGGCGAGCGTATCCGTTTGAGGCCATTCTTCCCGTTTCTGCTCTTACGGGTGAAGGGGTAAATGCGCTATCGGCTGAGTTGGCACAGTACGCATTACCCAGCCCGCACTTTTTCCCGTCGGATACCACAAGCGACCAACCTGACCGTCTACTCGCCGCCGAACTGTTGCGCGAGCAAATGTTGTTACAGTTGCGGGAGGAAATTCCGCACGGAATTGCCGTGTTGGTGGAGCATTTTGAGGAACGCGAAACCGCAAACGGCACGATTTTGGAAGTGGATGCCGAGATTTTTTGCGAGCGTGAAAGTCATAAGGGCATTGTTATCGGTAAGCGCGGCGCCACACTTAAAAGCATTGCCGCCGCAGCGCGTTTGGAAATGGAAAAACTGTTTAACACCCATGTGGATTTGCAGTGCTGGGTTAAAGTAAAAGAGGACTGGCGCAACCGCCAAGGATTGCTCAACAGTTTTGGTTATCGCTCCTAAGTTTTATGTATGAAATCCCCCCGTTCGGCTCAAAGTAATAATAGCGCCGAAACGGAGGGATACGCATATGGATAAAGATAAATTGTGGGCGGTTTTTGAGCGCACCGGTCGCGTGGAAGATTATTTGCGCTATTGCGGTATGGATGTGTACGATTCCGGCGGCGAAAACGCCGTCCCAATTACAAAGGAGTCACCGTATGAAACTGACAACCGACGCACTGATAGTGCGGGTAAACAACAATATCGGTGAAACTGACCGCTTTGTCACCGCGCTCACGCGCGAGCGCGGATTGATTCGTGCCTCGGTACGCGGCGCGCGCAATGTAAAACATCGCAACAGCGCCGCCACCCAATTGCTATGCCATTCCCGCCTAACGTTGTACCAAGGGCGGGAAAAATACATAGTGGACGATGCGGAACCTCTCCACGTATTCTTTAACGTGCGGGAACAGTTGGATAAACTGGCTCTTGCGCAATATTTTTGTGAACTGGCAGGCGTGCTCGCCCCGCAGGAAGAACCGGCAGAGGAGGCATTGCGCCTGCTTCTCAACGCACTACATTATTTGTCGGAAGATACGCGCCCGTTGCCTCAAATTAAAGCCGTTACCGAACTGCGTTTGCTATGCCAAGCGGGGTACACACCGGCGGTTGCCGCGTGTGGCGGTTGCGGCGCGCAAACCGCCACGCAGTTTGCGCCGTTACAGGGTACGCTGTTGTGTGATACCTGTCGCGGTAACACCCAAACCATTGCGGTGTCCTCCACCGTATTGGCGGCACTGCGGCACATTGTGTACGCACCGTTTGAGCGTTGTTTTGCGTTTGCGTTGCCACCCGAAGATACCGCCGCCCTTGCCGCTGTGTGCGAACAATTTTTGCTCAGCCAGTTAGGGCGCGGCTTTAACACGCTGGAATTTTACCACAGTCTTGTATGAGGATGTTGTTATGAACAAGCATTACCGTTCGCTGGAACTGGATAAAATTTTAGAATTGCTGGCGGCGCAAGCGGCTTGTGCGGATACGGCACAAGCCGCGCGCGACCTACGTCCCTCGCCGCACGCGACAGAGGTGGAGCGCCTGCTGGATGAGACCGATGCGGCATTTCGGTTAACGGCGCAATTCGGTGCACCGTCATTCGGCGGAGCAACCAACGTTACCAATGCCTTGCGCCGCGCACAGGCAGGTGCACAACTTTCCCTTGGGGAATTGTTGCGCATTGCCGGCACGTTGCGCGCTATCCGCTCGCTCACAGATTGGCACAAGCACGGCGAAGGCGTAACCACGTGTTTGGACGAACGGTTTTCTCTGCTCTCTCCCAACAAATATTTGGAAGAACGCTTGTACACCGCCATTGTGTCGGAAAATGAACTCAGCGACAACGCCTCGCCGGCGCTTTCGGATATTCGGCGGCGGATGCGTGCGGCATCCTCCCGTGTGCGTGAACAGTTGGACAAACTCGTGCGCTCTCCCGCCTCGCAAAAACTGTTGCAGGAGCCGGTGGTCACCATTCGCGGCGGGCGGTTTGTTGTGCCCGTAAAAGCGGAGCACCGCAGCGAAGTACCCGGTTTGGTACACGATACTTCGGCTTCCGGCGCCACCGTGTTTGTGGAACCTCTGGGCGCGGTGGAAGCCAACAACGATTTGAAGATGTGGGAATCCCGCGAGGCGGCGGAAATAGAACGGATTATTGGGGAACTCTCCGCCGAAGTCGGCTCGTTTGCCGATGCCATCGTGCAAGATTATACCTTACTGATTGAATTAGACCTTATCTTTGCCAAAGCGCGGTTGGCATATACGATGAAAGCCACCCGCCCCACGCTTACCAACGATGGGCGCATTTGCCTGCGGCGAGCGCGGCACCCGCTTATTGCGGCAGACCGTGTTGTGCCCATTGATGTGGAACTGGGCGGAGAATTTGATACGTTGGTGATTACCGGCCCCAACACCGGCGGTAAAACCGTCACCCTCAAAACGTTGGGGCTGCTCACCTTGATGGTACAATGCGGCTTGCTCCCGCCGGTTAGTGACGGCAGCACGTTTTCCGTGTTCCGCACCGTGCTGGCCGATATTGGAGACGAGCAATCCATCGAGCAATCGTTATCCACGTTTTCGGCACACACCACCAACCTCATTCGCATTTTGCAGGCGGCAGACACGCACAGTCTGGTGTTGCTGGACGAACTGGGCGCCGGCACCGACCCCATAGAAGGTGCGGCACTGGCAATGGCTACGCTGGAACAGCTGCGCGCACAAGGTGCACGCATTGCCGCCACCACGCACTATGCCGAATTAAAGGCCTATGCTCTGCAAACCGCGGGGGTGGAAAACGGCAGTTGCGAATTTGACGTGGCTACCCTGCGCCCCACCTATCGGTTGCTGGTGGGGGTTCCCGGCAGGTCCA
>JAZRRV010000132.1:0-1625 GCA_045651085.1 Acutalibacteraceae bacterium | reverse complement strand
AAAGAGAAAAAAGCAGAGAAAAAACGCAAATTTTTAGATAGTTACTGCACGGATTTAACCAAACGAGCGCGGGAAGGGCAGTTGGATGCCGTTATTGGTCGCGAGCGTGAAATTTATCGTGTTACGCAAATTCTGTGCCGCCGCAGTAAGAATAATCCCTGCTTAATTGGTGAACCGGGTGTTGGTATAACTGCCATTGCCGAGGGATTGGCGTTGCGTATGGCGGCAGGTCAAGTTCCGTATAAGTTGCAAAACAAAGAATTGCATTTGCTCGATTTAACCGCCCTGGTTGCCGGTACACAATTTCGCGGCCAGTTTGAAAGCCGCATTAAGGGGTTAATTGAAGAAGTAAAATCTCTGGGGAATATTATTCTGTTTATTGATGAAGTTCACACGCTGGTCGGTACCGGAGATTCCGAGGGGAGTATGTCCGCCGCGAATATTTTGAAGCCGGCTTTATCCCGCGGGGAGATTCAGGTTATCGGTGCCACCACGTTCAATGAATACCGCCAGCATATTGAAAAAGATGCGGCATTGGAACGGCGTTTTCAACCGGTACGCGTAGAAGAACCATCGGTGGATGATACGGTGAAAATGCTTTGCGGGATTCGCACCTATTATGAAGAATATCACGGTGTAACCGTGAGCGAAGCACTCCTCCGCCAAGCCGTACTGCTGTCAGAACGGTATATTACCGACCGCTTTTTGCCGGATAAAGCGATTGATTTACTGGACGAGGCCTGCACGGCCGCCGCTTTGCAAAACACCAAAGCGGACGAGTATGCGCGCTTGTTGTTGCGTGCCGATACACTCCGTCGGGAGGAAGCGGAACTTACCGCCGGAGAGACGGTGGACTACGAAAAATTGGCAAATTTGCGTGCCGAACTGATAAAAACGGAACAAGAGATTGAAGCTATCCGTCCGTTGGCGGTCAGTGCACCCGTAACGGAGAAACACTTGGCGGGCGTTATTGAATTGTGGACGGGCATTCCCGCCGCCAAAATACGCGAAAACGAACTGGAAAAGTTAGCCGATTTAGAGGGGGAACTTAAACGCCACATTATCGGGCAAGACGAAGCCGTAGCGTTGGTATCTGCCGCCATTCGGCGCAGTCGTGTACAAATCAGCGCTCGTCGTCGTCCGGCATCTTTCATTTTTGTCGGTCCTACCGGCGTGGGGAAAACGGAATTGGTTAAGGTGCTTGCCTCCCAATTGTTTGACACACCCGAAACGCTTATTCGGCTGGATATGTCGGAGTTTATGGAAAAGCATGCGGTATCGCGGCTTATCGGTTCGCCGCCCGGCTATATTGGTTATGACGAAGCGGGGCAGCTTACCGAAAAAGTGCGGCGTAAACCGTACTCTGTCATTTTGTTTGATGAAATTGAAAAAGCCCATCCCGATGTATTGAATATCTTGTTACAAATCTTGGACGAAGGTCGTGTCACCGATGCCCACGGCCGCGTGGTAAATTTTGAAAACACGGTGCTGGTTATGACATCCAATGCCGGTAGCCAGTTCCGAGAGAATTTGATGGGTTTTGGCAAGAGCGATGCCGAAGCATCACGCGACCGTGCTACCAAAGCCCTTTCGGATTTTTTGCGGCCGGAATTTATTAGCCGTGT
>JAZRRV010000131.1:0-6216 GCA_045651085.1 Acutalibacteraceae bacterium | reverse complement strand
AGAATCTAAGTAATTAAATTCATAAAAATCAATCCCCTCGGAGCAATCCGAGGCGATTTTTGTGTATTTTTAGATTTTGATTGCAATTTTACTGAATATTGTTTATAATTTGATAAACAACACCATACAGTAGGGAGTGGTTTATTGTGTACACGATATATGTAAAATTTGAATGTCTGCCCCAAAAGCGGGAGGCGTGTATCCAAAAGGTGAAAGATACGGGCGTTTTAGATGCCATTCGCGCGGAGGATGGTTGCATCAAATACGACTATTACCTGTCTGAAAAAGACCCGAATGAGCTGTTGCTGATTGAACAGTGGGAAACACAAAAGCATCAACAAATTCACATTGAACAGCCCCACATGGAACACTTGCGCAGTTTCAAAAACGACTATATTGTCAGTACGGTTTTGGGCGAAATAGAGTTACGTTAATTTCTGCTGTTCACAAGCCGTTATCAAAGAACCTAAACAATTAAGGCGTATAAAGAAAAAGCTATCCCCGCCGAGTATTCGGCGGGGATTTGCTATGCCAAGCATGGCGCAATTGTACAAACTATTTGACAAATAATGGCGAATATGGTATTGTGAGAAAAACGAATAAAAAAGCAGATAGAGGTGCGGTTGCCATGAGTAGCACGCGGGCAAGTCAGGCAGAGAGCGCGTGAAAGGGACAACCGCCGAAGTGACACCTGCGGTTGCCTGCCGCGGTGTTCGCTGGGCGGATATTGAACAAGTATTCGTCTGTCACGGGAGTGGAGCGCTATCATACAACCAAACCGCAAAGGTGGGGTTGGTGTTGCAGTCGCTTCACGGCGGCTGCTTTTTATTTGGAAAAGAGTAGGGGGAAGAACAATGAAAAACCGCAAACGGTCACGCTTTATGGTTACCTTGATTATGTGCATTGTGGTGTTTGCCCTAACAACGTTGGTGGGTGGCGCTTCCGGCGAAGCACCTTCCGCGGCGGCAGATACCTCGTTCACCGTGGGTGAAACAACGTACGATTTAACGGACAGTGACTCGGCACAAGCGTATGTGGATGGTTATGCCGACAATTTGTCCGCCGACCCGTCGTTTGATGAACATTTGGCAACGGCGTTGGATACGGTGCGCACCGGTATTCCGGCCTATGCCACCGTATGGGCGCTGTTACCGCCGGTCATTGCCATTGTGCTGGCGCTGATTACCAAAGAGGTGTACTCCTCGTTGTTTGTCGGCATTGTATCGGGCGGGTTAATGTACGCGAATTTTGGATTTGAGGGTACGGTAAACCACGTGATTCAAGACGGGTTTATCGGCAGTTTGTCCGACAGTTACAATGTGGGCATTTTGGTGTTTTTGGTTATGCTGGGCGCGCTGGTGGCTATGATGAACAGCGCCGGCGGCTCGGCGGCATTTGGTCGTTGGGCAACCACCCATATTAAATCGCGCGTGGGTGCGCAACTGGCAACCGTGTGCCTCGGCGTGTTGATTTTTGTGGACGACTATTTTAACTGCCTAACGGTGGGTTCGGTAATGCGTCCGGTTACGGATAAACAGAACATTTCGCGCGCTAAGTTGGCATACATTATCGATGCTACCGCCGCGCCGATATGCATTATCGCGCCGATTTCATCGTGGGCGGCGGCCGTGTCCGGCTTTGTGGAGGGTACGGGTTCCACCAGCGGTATTGCTTTGTTTATCAGCGCCATTCCTTATAACTTCTACGCATTGCTTACCATTGGCATGTTGATTTTCCTGGCGTTGACGGGTGTTGAATACGGCCCGATGAAAAAGCACGAAGATAACGCCAAAAACGGTGATATTTTCACCGTAGAGACCCGCGAAGCGGTGGAGGAAATGAAGAGCAACCCGCGCGGCCGCGTGTGCGATTTGGTGGTGCCGATTGTGTTCTTGATTGCCGCTTGTGTGGTAGGGATGTTATACTCCGGCGGCTTCTTTACGGCAGGTACCGAAGGATATCGCGATTTTGTAACGGCGTTCTCCGGGTGCGATGCCTCGGTGGGCTTGGCTTACGGTTCGTTCTTTGCGGTGGTGTTTACGGTAATATTCTACCTGTGCCGCCGTGTGCTGAAATTCAGTGACTGTATGGGATGTATTCCGGAGGGCTTCCGCCTGATGGTTCCCGCCATTATGATTTTAACTTGCGCTTGGACACTGAAAACGATGACGGACAGCTTGGGCGCCAAGATTTTCATTTCGCAGTTGGTAGAGGGTTCTGCCGGTGCGTTTGCCATGTTCCTGCCGGCGGTGGTGTTCCTCATTGCGGTGGGGTTGTCGTTTGCAACCGGCACGTCGTGGGGCACGTTCGGCATTCTCATTCCCATCGTACTCAGCGTGTTTGGCGCACAGGACGGGGTGATTACTACCATCGCTATTTCGGCGTGTATGGCGGGTGCGGTGTGCGGTGACCACTGCTCACCCATTTCGGATACCACCATTATGGCCTCTGCAGGTGCACAGTGCAACCATATTGCACACGTGTCCACCCAGTTGCCGTATGCTTTGACGGTGGCGGGAGTTTCCTTCCTTGGCTACGTACTGTGTGGTTTTGTGCAAAGCGCTTGGGTAGTATTGCCTATCTGTTTTGTTATGTTGTTTGCTGTGTTGTGGGGTATTAAACTGCTACAAAAAAAGAAAGCATAAAGTAGCACAAACGCCGTCCGCCGAGAAGCGGGCGGCGTTTTTTATACGTTCACGGTGTACAGTCCTTGCCAAACGGCGGGGAATTTGGTATCATAAAAGGAGAAAAAGGGGGATAGGTATGGCGAGCAAGCGGGAATTATCGGCGTTGGTACGCGCCGCGGTGGAACGGTACGGTATGATTGCCGAAGGCGATGCGATTGCCGTGGGTGTTTCCGGCGGGAAAGACAGTGTGGCATTGTTGTGCTTGCTTGCGGAATTGCGGCGCTTTTACCCGCGGGCATTCACGCTTCACGCCATTACACTGGACCCCGGTTTTAACGGCGTACAGGAGGATTACAGCGCTATTGCGACACTGTGCGACCGATTAGAGGTTCCGTATACCGTGCGCCGCACACAGTTGTGGGACGTTGTGCGCGAAAAGCAGGGCGACAAACCGCCGTGCAGTTTGTGTGCTCGCTTGCGGCGCGGTGCTTTGCACCGCACTGCGGTAGAGTTGGGGTGCCGCACGGTGGCGTTGGGGCATCATCAAGACGATGCGGCGCAAACACTGTTGATGAGTTTGTTTTCGGGCGCAACGTTGGATTGCTTTTCCCCCAAAAGTTATTTGGACCGCCGCGGCATTACGCTGATTCGGCCCTTGGTGTTTGCCGAAGAGCGCGAGATTGCCGCGTACGTGCGGCGGGAGGGGTTGCCGACGGTAAAATCGCGGTGCCCCGTGGATGGATGTACGCACCGCGCACAAGCGCAGCAGTTGTTGGAAAGTTTAAGTGCGCGTTACGGAAACGTGAGTGAAAAAATTACGCAAGCCATGCAAAAAGCCAACTTAAATGGCTGGGGAACCGAAACACCGTAAAAGAAAAAGCGACGGCTGTCAGCCGTCGCTTTTGTTAAAAACAAGTTACCCTTTATATCCGTTGGGGTTGTTGGATTGCCACTTCCAAGAATCGCGGCACATATCGTCTAAATTGAACTGTGCCTCCCAGCCCAGCAGGGCTTTGGCTTTGGCAGGGTCGGAGTAGCAGGTGCCAATGTCGCCGGGACGGCGGGGGGAGATAACGTACGGTACCTTCACGCCGTTTACGCGCTCAAACGCGTTTACCAAATCCAACACGCTGTACCCCGTGCCGGTGCCCAGGTTAATGGCTTCCACGCCGGTGTGTGCGCGCGCATAATCCACCGCGCACACGTGACCGCGCGCGAGGTCCACCACGTGAATAAAGTCGCGCACGCCGGTGCCGTCGTGGGTGTCGTAGTCATTGCCGAACACCGATAGTTGCGGGCGTTTGCCAATGGCTACTTGCGAAACAAACGGCATAAGGTTGTTGGGGATACCGTTCGGGTCCTCGCCGATGCGGCCGCTTTCGTGCGCACCAATGGGGTTAAAGTAGCGCAACAACACCACCGACCACGCGGGGTCAGACGCACAGACGTCTTGCAAAATGCACTCAATCATAAACTTGGTGCGGCCATACGGGTTGGTAACTGCACCCACCGGCATCGTCTCGTTCAACGGCGAGGGATTCTCCATGCCGTAAACGGTGGCAGAGGAACTGAACACCATCCGCTTGCAACCAAATTCGCGCATAACGTCGCACAATACCAACGTACCGTTCACGTTGTTATCGAAGTATTCCAGCGGCTTTTGTACCGATTCGCCTACCGCTTTGAGGCCGGCAAAGTGAATGACAGTGTCAATTTCGTGGGCGCGGAAAATGGCGCGCAACCCCTCGGCATCACGAATATCACACTCGTAAAACGGAAACGATTTTCCCGACAGTTCACGCACGCGAGCAAGTGCTTCCGGTGAGGAGTTGTAATAGTTGTCCAATACCACGATATCTTGATTGGATTTTAACAATTCAATACAAGTGTGGCTGCCGATATACCCGCAGCCGCCGGTGATGAGTATTGACATTTCCGTATCCTCCTAGTATGATAATATATATTACAACATTATTATAGCGGGTGTTTTGGGTTTTGGCAATGGGTAGTTTTTCGGAATGGCGAAAAGTACACCAATTTAGGCGAAAACCCTATTGCCGCCGGTAATGTGGTGAGGTACGATAAAAAGAGTATTTGAAAGGATGGTATCTTTTATGAAACCGACTCTGGTAATTTTAGCCGCCGGTATGGGCAGCCGCTTTGGCGGGTTAAAGCAATTAACACCGGTAGGGCCGAACGGGCAAATGATTATTGATTATTCCATTTACGACGCCATTCAGGCGGGTTTTGGGAAAGTGGTATTCATTATCAAACGCGCGATTGAAAAGGAATTCCGTGAACTTATCGGCGACCGTGTCGCACAAAAAATTCCGGTGGAATATGTGTTCCAAGAGTTGGACAAGTTGCCGGAGGGCTACACCGTTCCGGAAGGCCGTGAAAAGCCGTGGGGTACGGCACACGCCATTTTGTGTTGCCGCGACGTGGTAAAAGAGCCCTTTATGGTGATTAATGCGGATGATTTTTACGGTGCGGAGAGTTTCCGTATTTTGGCGGACTTTTTGAACAACCCGCCCGCCGGCAAAGCAATGCAGCTGGCGATGTCTGCTTACGTTCTGGAAAATACACTCACAGAAAACGGCTATGTATCGCGCGGTGTATGCGTGGTGGATGAGAACGACAAGTTGGTGAGCTTGGCAGAGCGTACCCACATTGAATTGGTGGACGGTAAACCGATGTACACCGAAGACGAGGGCAAAACGTTTGAGCCGCTTACACCGGGTTGCTTTGTATCAATGAACGCATGGGCGTTCCCTGCAGAACTTATCGGTTTATTGGAAAAACGCTTTACACATTTTTTGAACACCACGGCCAAAGCAAACCCGCTGAAATCGGAATGTTTCCTGCCCATTGAGGTAGACAATATGATGAAGGACGGGGAAGTGGAGACTACCGTTCTCCATTCCAACGACCGCTGGTACGGTATGACCTACGCGGCGGACAGGGAAGAGGTAGAAAACGCGATTGCCGCGATGACAGAGCAGGGTTTGTACCCGTCGGTAATGTAAGGAGATTTTACGGATGACCATTGTTGAAATTGCCAAACAGTTTGCGCTGGACTGTGAGCCGCTTAGGGCAGAACCGTACGGGTGCGGTCATATCAACACCACCTACTGCGTGTATGCGGCAGAAAAGCGATACATTTTACAACGCATTAACGACCACGTGTTTCCGGATGTGGCAGGGTTAATGAGCAACATTGAACGCGTAACGGCGATGTTGCGTGAGCAGGTTCTGGCGGCCGGCGGTGACCCCGACAGAGAATGTTTGCAGATTATCCCCACCAAGGACGGTCGTTCCTATTTAACGTTGGAAGACGGATATTACCGTATGTATGTGTTTGTGGAACGCACGTTGTCGTTGCAAGTAGTGGAAAACCCCATCCATTTTTACTATTCCGCACTGGCGTTTGGCCGTTTTCAAAAGCAGTTGGCGGCGTTTCCGGCAGAAACGTTGTGCGAGGTAATTCCCAACTTGCACAACACGGCTTCTCGCTATGCCGCCTTTGAAGCGGCGGTAGCGCGCGACGCGAAGGGACGTCCCGCCGACGTGGCGCAGGAAATTGCCTTTG
>JAZRRV010000130.1:0-1121 GCA_045651085.1 Acutalibacteraceae bacterium | reverse complement strand
CCAACAAAACCAAAATTTTATGTTAACACCAAAAATTAGCGGCATTTTTGACTGCCGCAAGTACGACAACACGGGCAAGAAAACCCACGACCAACGCGACATGCTCGCCGACACCGACAACGTCACTTTTTCGGCGCTGTTTCCAATTGACGCAGTACCCGAGTGTTTCTTTGTAAACGGCCAACTTGACGCGTTTGCAACAATGAGAGCCGACAAACGTGAACGCGCGGCGGCTGAGGCTGAGGGACGCGAACCCGTTGCAAATTGTGTGGCGGTAAAATTCAAAATCTCGCCAAGCACGCGATGGTTTGACAAATTTGCAAAGCCTTGCGACCGACCGACCAACACAGAACTCGAAAAGAACCGCTACAGCGTACAAATTGATTTTGTGCGCAAGGAAAAGGACGAGGCACAGCCATTAAAGGCGAGCGGGTATTGGGCAAATAATATCATGTTTGCCGTCGTGGAAAACAACCCTTTTGAGGGACAAGCGTTTGAGGCTGCACCCGAACCCGTGGAAACCAACGAAACCAACGACGACCTGCCCTTTGGCAACTAAAAACCGATTTTAGCCGTTTTGCGGGGCTTTTAACCCGCGGGTGGTACAAGTTACCACAAAAGGAACGAAAGCCCCGCAAAACGCATTTTAACAAAAAAAAATACAAAGATGCGAAAATACAATTACATAAACCCCGTGGTCATTCTTTCGACCGTTGAAATTCTCAAAGCATACAAGGCCGCGCACCCCAACAGCGTGACACCGATGGCAGATTGCTGTGCAGGCGTTCCTGAGTGCGACCGCGCGCGCTTTGTACGTGCGGCAAAGCGTTTGAAGTGGAACGTTACAAAGTATCTCGGGCACATATACGAGAACGGCTTTTTTGTTTGGTAACAATGGAGACCCGCAACTATAAATGGACATTGCGCAACGGCGGCGGCAAGATGATTTGCCCGCGCTGTGGTCAGCGGCGTTTCGTGCCGTATGTTTTGGCGGCCGACGGCGTGACGCTTGCTGGGGCTGAGTTTGGGCGCTGCGACCGCGAGCAAAATTGCGGATACAACCGATACCCGAACAAAGAAATAGACGCAACGCCGTGCGCAACACCTAAAATAGAACCACA
>JAZRRV010000129.1:0-13522 GCA_045651085.1 Acutalibacteraceae bacterium | reverse complement strand
GAGCCAAGGAGTTGGGGAAACATGTTGTCTTCTAAGACCGCTTGGCCTCCGACTTCATCGACTCGGTAATTTCCATCGTCAGCACGTCACCGCCGAGCCCTGCTTTTTTTAGTTCGTTAATCACTTTTTCGGCAAGTTCGGCATCTTCAAACTGCAACACCGAAAAGTTCACGCTCACGCGCAGTTCGGGCAACCGTTCGCGCCATTTTTTCACTTGCGTCAACGCTTGTCGCAACACCCACATTCCCACTGCTTTAATCAACCGAGATTGTTCCAACACCGGAATAAACTCGTCGGGGAAAACGCGTCCGCGGGTGGGCGACCGGTACCGAAGCAACGCTTCCACACCGTATAACTGATAACTGTTTGCTTTAAACTGTGGCTGATAATAAACCTCAAACCCGTCACAGCCGTTTTCTACACTATGTTTAAGTTCTTCCAGCAAAGCGAGCGATTCCATTTTTTCGCTCAAATCGTCGGGCGAAAAGAATTCCAAACGATCGCGCGAAATTCCTTTGGCTTTTTTGAGCGTCATGTTAATCGAATCGAGCAATTGCGCTTCGTCAAAAAACAACGACTTGTCAATCGGCACCGCACTGGCAGTAAACGTGCATTTCTCCGCCAAAGCCAGTTTAAGCTTTTCATACACTTCGCGCACACCATCTTCGCTGCTCGTGTTCAACACCATCGCAAAATTGTTGTGGTCAATGTGATACGCCGTGCGAATATAAGGCGCTTTTTCGCACCACTCGGCAATCTCTTTTAACAGCGCGTCGCCAAACTCTCTGCCGTGCGATAAGTTAATAGCAGACAACCCGTCAATGTCTAAAAACACCAAAAACCCGCCATCACTTTTGAGCTGTTCTTTCAAATCCAAGCGCAGTTTGTTTTTGTTCCACAAACTTGTCAACGGGTTATATAAATGCCGCAAATTTTCTTCCGAAACTCGGCCAATCATCAAATGCGGTTTGTTTTGGTTGTCACGAATCACCGTACCGTGGCAATTAATCCACACCTTTTCGCCGTTGCGGTTAATCCACCGATAATCCATGTTGTGGGTGTCTTTTGTGCCATCGGCAATTTTTTGCAAACTGTCAAGCACCGCCTCGCGGTCGGCAGGGTGAATAACGCGCATCATATCGGGCGTACTGTTGGTTTCGCTGCCGTCTTTGCGAATGTCGTAGTGTTTGTCAATGTCCCCAAAAAACCAACGCGTATCCGCCCCAATATCCCAAATAAACAAATAATCATCGGTCGAGCGGTTAATGGTTTCAATAAGTTTGAGCGTCGTTTCAAAACCGTCGCTTGTCTTCAAAAAATTATCCATGATATTCACCGTTATACTGAATCAGCGTAGCATCTTCCACACCTTCGGTATCGCGAATCTTGTCCAAGAAAAACATATCGTTGTTTTTGCAATACACTTCCACCGACAACTCGGTTTTGCCTTTGCGCACGGTTTTGGATTTGATAAAATATTTCATCTTGCCAAACGCGCGAATAACGTTGTCACCCACTTCGTCACCAACGTAGTGGATAACGGCAATATAAATACGCCCTTTTTGTTGTTTGCGATAAAACAGCATAATCATCAAAATCATAATAGCTGCCGTTACCAACACCAACAAATACATGCCCGCGCCCGCGGTAATACCGGTGGTAATCGCCCAAAACAAATAAAGCAAATCGAGCGGGTCTTTGACTGCCGTTCTAAAACGAACAATAGATAAAGCACCGACCATACCGAGTGAAATCACAATGTTGGTACTGATAGCCAACGTTACCATGGCGGTCAAAATGGTCATACCCACCAACGTAATGGCAAAGCTGCGCGAGTAAATCACACCGACATAGAACTTGCTGTATACCCCGTAGATTACCGCACCCATTACCAAAGCGGTAATAATGCCAAGCGCAATGGTGGTCAAACTCGCACCGTCAAATGCACCGGACTCCAAAATGGAATTTTTAATAAAATCTTGAATGCTCATCTGTACATCCCTCCGCTTAATTCTCGTACCAATATTTGAAACCGTTCATATACTCGGTTTTTTCATAACACAACACATACTTTGATACCGCCGTAAATTCCGAAGCCCTGTCGGGTAAAATTTCGCGCACAAATTGCGGTAAAAACTCGGTAAACTTCACTTCCATCACGCATTTGCCGGGTTCAAGCACCGGCAACGTCGGCAACGTCGGGTCAAAAATATCGTAACTGCCCACCGCCGCGCGCACGTCCATATCAAACGTAATGCGCACCGTACCCTCGTCTAAAATCCACGGTTCGCGGTCATAGTCCACAATGGTGCGCGGCCGCAACACGTTGCTCATACACTCCACGTAAAATTCGCGGCAAAGCGGTTGATCGCTGTGCAACAAAAACTCGTAATCGCCGTCCAAAATTTTGTAAACCTCATCTTTTGTCAGCGAAGCGGCTTCTTTGAATATGTACGCCCCAAACTTTTTCTTGCGTTCGAGTTTTATGCTGCTGTCACCGCAATTGTAAATGCGAATGCGATATTTTTTTCGTTTGAGCACGCCGGCATCTTTTTCCTCGTATGCCGACTTGTAATAATCGTCAAAATACAAACTGCGCAACATATACCCGCCGTTTTTGGCGTGTTTGTCCAATTTCAGCAACGGGTCCAACCGTTTGCAAATCAGTTCCTTTTGCGCCGTATCAATCAGATACTTCCATTCGTTTCTGTATCGTTCAGCTTTCGACATAAACGTCCTCCGCCACCTTGCCGTTTCGGTCTACGTAAAAACATTTCGTGCCGTAAACCTTGCCAAGTTCCAAAATATAGCAATCAAAAGCCACTTGTGTTTTCCCGCTTTCGTTTTGGGCTTTCACGCGCATAAAATACTGTCCGGCGCGCAATTTTCCAAACGAAGCGGTGGGTATTCTTAAATCGGTTTGCTTAACAATCGGATTTCTAAAATGGTAATCCCGCGCCAGTTCAAAGGTGTAGGTAATGTCCTCCCCGCCGAAATCGTAAGAACTTTCCCATTCCACCGTGTAGCCATCGCCTTTCTTTTGCGGCGCCCCAATGTAAAACGGCATGGGTTTTTCGAGCGATTCTTTGTAGCGCGCGTAGTTGTCGGCAATTTCCGCATTAATGCTGTTTGCTACTTTGTCATATTCCGCTTTGGTAAGCGGTGCATACGTTAAATCGCGGCCGGAATACACATAAGGTTTCAGCAAATTGGCATACGTTTTCACATAAGAATCCACACGCTCTTTGCTCAAATACCCTTTAATATCGTTCACCGCATCGTCAAGCGCTTTGCGATACGTTTCGGATTTCAAGCACCGTTGGAAAAGCACGTTACCCCAATAGTTGCTGATACCGCTTTCCCATTCTTCATAGTCCGTACGACCGGTAAGTTTGTATTGAGTACGGCTCAACATACCGTCCATATCCCACGGTAAAATATACCATCGGTCCATGTTTTGCGGACTGTAAATATAAAAGTTGCGGCTTTGTGTATCGACGTTGCCCACCATCAACTGAAACGCCATCCAATAAGCAATGTTTTCCAAATCAAAATGCTCGTCCAAAATTTCCTCAATCGGTATGGAATAATCGTTCACCTTTTTGAGCAGTTCAATCAATTTGGTATGGTCGTCGTCGCCCTTGATTTCCAAAATTTCTTCAAATTTTTTCAAATCGTACCGCGGGTCGTCTTTTTTCACAATAATATCTTCGTATTCGTAAAACTCGCAAAAATTGACCTTGTACAAATGACCGCGATTATCCAGCCCATGTGCTTTCAAGGCGGTTTTGTTAAGTTGTTCCACCTGCGTATAAATGCCGTAATCTTGGAACTTGCCGTTCCCGCCTGCGGTGGTATCCTTTACAAACAAGTGCACAAACGTGGTGCGCAAACTCATCAGTTCGTCCACACCGGTCAACAAATCAAACGCCATCTTGTTGCGAAACCGCAACCCGTCACCTTGGTGTTTGTTCAAAGCAATGGTGGTTTGTCCGCGCCAATCGCCTTTGTTGTCTTTAATGCTGATTTTGTAGTTTTTTTGCGGATTGCGGCTCGACGATTGACCACGAATCTGCACGGTACAGTTGGGCGCCACTTGCCCAAACCCCAATTCACCGGGCACAAGGCCGTTTTTGTCGCCCACTTGCAAAAGCCCCGCCACTTTGTAACGGTCAACACCCATGCGGTCGTAATCGTATGCCGAATAGGTGTTCACTTCTTCCCACGTGTGGTCGGTACCTTCCGCCTCGTTGCCGGAAGATACGGTCAAATACATCGTGACAATTTCGGTATTGTCATACATTTCGTACAACAAGTTCTTGTCGCGAATATGAACATCCGCTTCGGTTTGCAGGTCGCTCAAATCCACTTTGGTTCCCAAATCGGTGCTTATCGCTTGTTCCACCGAACAAGCCGACAAACCAAGGCACAACAACAACGAAAGCGCGCCCAACCCTACTTTTTTTAATCTCATAACGAACCCCTTTCAAACCGTTCTTCCAAAAACAATCCCAACCGCGTAAACATTCCCGAGCGGTCTTCGGCAACCAACGGTTGCACCGACAAAATAAAAAACGGCAATCGTTTGGTAAAATAATCCAACCGCAACGCGGCAACTATCACAAACAAGAGCGCGGCAAGCAAAAAGCCAAATCCGTAATAAACATACGGGAAAAGCAACGAAATCAGCGTAAACACAACCGTTGTCGCGGCAAAAATCCCCGTTGTCCAACAAGCCCCTTTGTAATCGGTAAAATACAGCAAAATCAACATCAGCATATTGCCAATGGCATATAACCCATACCCCACACACAACGTGCGGAAATACCCGCGCATCACTTCGTTAAACCCAAGCGGCAGCAAATCCAGCAAATAGCCGCCAAGCGCGATACACGCCGCCGTAAATAACAACTGTTTGAGCGACGTATAAAACACTTCGGTTTTCAGCGTACCAAGCATTTCTTTTTCGGATTGCCTAATATCGCCAATCGTACCCTTGTCGTTATATAAACTGTAATGGTTGCGGTATTTGGGATAAAAATTCACTTCCACCGACACCACAAAGTTCACCGTTGTCATAAGCGCGGTCATAAAACTGATCAACGCCGGCACGTCGTGCCACGGCGCGCCATAAAACAAGCCGTGCACGTGCACGTTAATATCCGAAAACCACATAATCACCAAATGTGAAAACATGCCGATATTCATAAAAAATCCGGACAACGCCAACGGCAAAAATGCATCCACCCACCGAAAGAACGTAAACGCGCCCAAATCGGTGTGCGGGAAATAGCGGTGAAGCAAAATAACGTCCCAAATCAGCATCACGCCATATCCCACCGAAACCGCAAACAACAACGATTCCACCACCGGAAACTTAAGCCACAACAGCAAAGCCCCCAACAAAATCGAAGTGGCAACCGACGTCAAAAACGAAAGGAAAATCCCTTTATAGTCTTTAATAGCGGTCAAAAAGCTCATGGCGTTCCACACAATAATCAGTTCGTTAAACAAAATAAAGCACAAAAACCCTTGCATCAGCGTGGCGCCCGAAAACAGCAAAAAGATGCCGTATAACACGCTTCCCGCCGCCATCATCACCACGGTAGACCCCCAAAAAGCAGGCAACACCGCGTGGTTGTTGTCTTCAAACAACATGTCCGCCACGTAACGCGTGACCACCATCGAAAAAAACGACGACACCGTCACCGAAGCGAGCAACGTATACGTAATCATGCAAATCAGCAATTCCCGCGTGTGCATTCCCACACGAAATCCCGTGCACAGCGCCATAATTCCCAACAACAAAATCACGCCGAGCAACATCGGACCCGCGCAAATCACCGTGGCATAACCGTATGCCTTGGCAGTATTCAGAACACCTTTTTTTTGAAACAGTTTTTTCAGTTCAAATCCGATGCCTGCCACTCGTTTTCCACCTCTTTATACAAATCGCGATACTTTGTCAACATAATGTTGTAACGATAATACTCATACGTGCGTTTTTGCCCGATTTCGCCCATTTTAAGCCGCAACTCGCGCGACTCGCACAAAATCTCCATAGCATCGGCAAGCTTGTCACGTTGCATGGGCGGCACAAACAACCCCGCCTTGCCAAACGTGTCGCCCGGTTTGCCGTTTAACAACTCGTTGCAGCATCCCACGTCGGTTGTCACGGCAGGGCGCCGTGCCGCAAACGATTCAAGCACTGACAACGGCTGCGCTTCCGAAATACTCGTAAGCAAGGTAAAATCCAACTTTTCAAAATACTCAATAATATTTACACGCCCGGTAAAAATGATTTTGTCTTCCAAATTCAGTTGTTTTACCAAAGCGTAACACTCGTCGGCATATTCTTGGTCGTCCACACCGCCCATAATGTGCAACCGCACGTTATCTTTGCGGCACGACAACTCAAAAAACGCATAAATCATAGTTTTAATGTCTTTAATCGGCGCCAAGCGCACCACCGCGCCAATATCCACCATGCCGTCGTCTTCTTTGAGCGGAATTTGCGACAATTTGTCGTAACTAATCCCGTTTTCCACCACACGACATTTTTCCGGCGCGCACCCCATGTCTATTTGAATATGCATCGCGCGGGTATACAGCGACGTCACACGAAACGCGCGCGAATAAATCAAATCCGATAACATGTAAAAAAAGTCAATCCAATGCGGCTTAAACGCTTGTTCCACCCACTTGGCGCGAATAATTTCTTCTTCGCGTTCGCGGGTATAAATACCGTGTTCGGTAAGCATCAGCGGTTTTTTATTAATGTATGCCCCCATCGAAGCCAACAACCCGCCATACCCCGTACAAATCGAGTGATAACAATCCGCTTGCGGAATCGGCGTACCCATCAAATATAACACCGGCAACAAGCGCGACCGCACGGCATGGAACGCGTCCGAAAAGGCAATAAAGGGAAAATCCTCCTCGCACGTTTGTGTCAGCGTTTGCAAAAAACTTTCGCTTTTCAAATACTCCATCGGATTGACTTTGCGCACTTGATACATGTCAAACAACAAATCCCAATCCGGATGATCCGAAGCCACCAACCTACGGTGCGCTTCTTTTTCTTTTTCGTTAAAAACGTGCGGGAACGCGCCACTGTCTTTCACACGCAAGGCATCGTCCAAAAACACTTGTTGTACCTCCACCACGTTTTCGGGCAGTTTGTAAACAAATTTGTCTTTGTCTTCCGCTTTGGCGCCAATGACCCACAACACAAATTCGTGTTCGGGCATTTCGTTTATGTATTGGTGCATCCAGGTCGAAACCCCACCGTTAATGTACGGATAACACCCTTCCAAAATCAAACAAATTCTCACATTTTACTCCTGTTTAAACGACACGGTAACCGTATCGTTGGTTGCTTCCAAAACATACAAATCCCCTGTCAGGTGAGTAAGCGTACCGCCCTTCACCACGTCGGGTGTTTTTTCGTTAAATCGCATCATAAACTGCGCGTTGTCGTAAAAATTCTCCATCGTAATGGTCATCGACTGTTCGCCAATCACCGTGTGCGGTGTCACCGCAGCAAACCGCTGTACCGCCGCCGAAAACTCTGTTCCCGTAAAATTACGGATATTCGGTGCCGACGTATACAACCACGAAAGAAACCCGTCGAATCGCCGCGTAAGTTCTTCCCAACCCAGTTCGGCACCGCGTTCGGGGTCCAAAGCATCGTCAGGGTGGGTAAAATGGTTGTTCACGTAATGGAAATTCAGTTCCGAAAACGCACCCATCGTCATAAAATCGTCCACGTCGCAACCCGAAATAATACGCGGCTGGTCCACAATGCCGTTTTCGTCCACCTCGTATTCTTGCAACAGGCAAAAATCGAGCACGTCGTCGGGCAAATAAATCCCCGACAACGTCCGAATTTCGGGGAATTCTTCCAACAAAATGTCGCGCCCTTCTTCGGCAAGCAAATTCGAAGGCGGCACATAAACCGACATCGGCACGTCGGGGAACAACGTATCGCAAAACTCCACCAAATGGTCAAACGCCTTCACAATCGCCTCGCGGCTTTGCCAGGTTTTATAATCAAAAACCCCTTTGTAATCACGATTGCTCAAACACAGCGGCTGGTGGTTGTAGCCATGATACCCCAACTCCCCGCCTTTGCGCAACAACATGTTTCCAAAATTCAAAAACGTTCCCGTATCCGGCTCGGCAGGGGTGCTTCCGTCAATTTCGTCGTCGTAGCTTTCGATCGCCAAACCGGTATATTTAATACCATATTTGTCCGAAAGGTTCATCATATCCGGCCACCAAATATTGATATAAAAATCACGAATACTGGTTTGGTAATCGCGAACGATATATTCGCTGTTGCCACTGGGAATTTGCGAGGGGAAATCGTCCAAATAAAAGGTCGAACCGTTAATCACGGGATACACGTACACGTCGTTAAACAAACTCAACGAAGCGGCAAAAAACCCGCGATACGCTTTGTCGCACATACCAAAATTGTCCACCACAAACTTGCCCGCCCCATATTGAGCTTCCCAAATCAGCGGCACTCCGTTTTCGTGCGCGTAACGCGCGTATATCTTGGTAGTTTTGGGGTTCAGTTGCACCGTTCTTGCCGATTCAAAAGCATCGGTCACCACAAACGCCTTGCCGCCGCCAATCATAAAGTTTTCGTCAACGTAAATGCTGTCCACGCGGGTATACCCGTACGAATCCTCCATACCGATTTTGTTTTCAATGGCCGCGGAATAAGCATTTTGCTCTAACGTCAGCGGAAACAACACCCCTGCGCCGTTGTCGTGCACGTGATCGCAAATGTCAATCAACGTCTCGTCCACGTGCGACAAATCCGCAAGCAGCATAATAATCACAGAATACTGTGTAAAATCGGGGATTTCCTCCACTGCCAAATCCACCACGTCGTTACCGATCTTCATATCCTGTAACATCACTTTAAATTGCTCGTACGCCGGCATCGAAGCACTGTCCTCACTGCTCATCAGCACCAACGTATCTTTTTTGAGCGTGCGGCTGGCTTGCGCTTTGGTAACAATTTGTTCTTTGGGTAAAAGGTCTAACGTTTTTTGGGTATAGCGAAACCGCACACCGCTCAGTTCCACCAACAGAACTGCCGCAATGAGCGCAAACACCAATGCAATGGCCAAAATGCCCTTGAATCGGAAGTTGTTCCATTTCGCCTTTAAGTTTCCCAAAACGCCAAAACCTCCTTTGCTTTGGACGACAAGAAAATATGTCTTTCGTCAATTTCTTGCAATAACTTTTGAATATCGGCGCCACGTCCGAGCGACGCCAAATACTGCAACCGCAACAAATAATATTCCTCGCGCTCGGCATACTGCGCCTTCATACTGTGCAAGTTGTCCGAAGCAAGTGCAAACTGTCCGCGCTTCAAATCGTTTTCAACGGCGCGGGAATAATCCGCAAGACTGCCGCCTGCCTGAATCTTTTTTTGCACCAACGAAGAAAACAGTTCGCGGTTTAACACCTCCACTTGACCTTGCATCAAGTTTTGGTCCAAACAATTCCACAAAAAATCGGCATACGCTTCCAACACCTGTTCATCGTCGGGGTTGGCAGAATACTCCCGCGCAAACTGTTGCAAACGGTAGTCGTTTTCCTTGGAAATTTCCACCATCGCGGTCACGGCATAGTGCACCACTTCGGTATCGTCGTTGTTTCCCGCTTTTTGCAAAAAGCCAATATATTCTTTGGGATTGTCGTTAAGCACGTCCATAATAATAGCGCGCCGTTCATTGGCCGAATTTATCACCAATGCTTCTTCAATCGGCACGGTGGATGCCGCCACTTTTTTCTCGTCAACCGTCACGCTTTTATACAGTTCCGAATCCACCGTCATCTTTTCGACACCCACGTCAATACCGTTGTCGGCTTCAAAGAAAATCTGAAAATGCAAAATAAGCACGATAAGCGCGCCCCAAAACGGCAAAAACAGCGCCACAAAAAACATATAACTGTGAACTTTCAGCACTTCGGCACGTATTCCCAAAAAAATCAATACGCTAATCAGCAAATGCACGACCAGCAAAATCGCAAACCACACCATGCACTCGCTCCTTATCGTACGTTAATGGTAAGCCCCAGCGTTTCAAACCGCGGCAACACAAACGGCAAATCCTTTTCACTCGCGCCCGAAAGCAGCAACAACACTTTTCCGTCGGGTGCCAACCCCAAAATATCGTTAGCGCGCACTTTGGGTGCTAACATAGCATCCATCTGCTCATACGAATATCCCGTGTTTTCAAATTCCAGCACCACAAAAGACGAAACCTTTTTTTCTGCCAACGCTTCAAAGTTTTGCAAACATTCCGAAAAAGTCTCGGCATTCATCAGGTGTGTGTTTTTCAAATATTGTTGTTGGTACGCCGCTTGGTTGTAATCAAAAGCGCGCAACAACGACATTTGCACCAAATCGCGCAAAATCTTAAACAAGTTCACATAATATAACGACCGTTGGTCCAAGTTTGCGTGCCACAAGAAAATCAGCAACACCAACTCATCACCGCGGTACACACCCGCCGCATACATCGGATACTCGGGTTTCAAATCCACGTTACGCCAAATCTCGCCGTTTTTAATTGCTTCAACCACTGCCGCATACGTTTCGGTCGAAATCGAGCGAGAAACCGTGTCGATAATATCGCGCGACGCCACTTCCAACCGTCCAAACGTGCTTTGTCGGTTCACAGAATACACCGTAATGCTTTTGTTTTCCAGCACTTCTTCAAACGTTTCCATAATCCGCAAGTACAACTGATGCGGCTCCACCGTATCCAAACGGCGGGTAATATCAAAAATTTTGCCAAAACTGTCTTTCGAACCGATAATCTGCTTTTTCAAATCGCGTTTTTCGCGGTAAGTATCCTCATAAATCTCCCGCGTGAAAATCAGTTTGTTTTCAAGCAATCGGTTTTGTTCGTTCACAAATCGAATGGTATCGTCTTTGCGCAATTTCACATACCCGCACAACGCTCCCACCAACACAAAAAACACAAACGGCAACCAGTTGGTCGGCTCATAAAAAATCGTAAGTGCATTGGTGCCCGAAACCACTTTTGCCACCAACCACGAAAGACAACTGAGTCCCGCAGCGGCAAGTCCAAAATTCAGCCCGTGAACCGTTGCCATCACCACAATATACACCATGCGGAAATCGACAATCGAAAAAATCACCGCCGAATCGGTAAAAAACAACAATAACTCCGTAATCAAAAACAACACAAAAAGCTCGACAATTTTCAAAAACAGGCTGTGTTTTTCCAACCATTTTTTCACTTTATCCCAAAACGTGGGTGTTTTTTCACGTTTAAAAATCAAATACT
Source organism: Acutalibacteraceae bacterium (assembly GCA_045651085.1). Classification (GTDB taxonomy): domain Bacteria; phylum Bacillota; class Clostridia; order Oscillospirales; family Acutalibacteraceae; genus RGIG3009. The sequence goes on along the minus strand of JAZRRV010000129.1, from coordinate 2,180 downwards.
TTTCGTATTCTTCGGGCAAATCTTCCAAAAGTGACACTTTGGCAAACCAACCGTATTCGTTGCGCAACGCTTTGTTGGTGGCTTCCAAGGTATTCCCTTCTGTCGTTCCGACAAAATCCACCACGCCGCCGCAAAGATCGGTAACGCGCCGCCCAAAATCGGCAAACGTCACACCAAACTCGTCACCCACGCACAAAATCCCGCCGCCGCTTTTCCAGTTGTCAATCAACCGCACCAGCAACTGCGACAAATCCGACAACGATAAAAAGTGCATTTGTTCCGTCGGCGTTTCCTCCAACAGTGCTTTTTGCTGTGTATGTAACTGTTCAAACACCGTATACAAAAAGTCTTTCGCGTTTACCCCCGAATACAAATACGGAATCCGCACGACTTTAATGTCCATCTGTGTTCCTTTGGCATAAAACTCGCACAAATTTTCTTTTGCCTCCGCCAAAATTGCGCGGTCGGTTTTTTGCGAAAACGCCGCATCCAACGACGAAAAGAACACGATTTTCGCGTGTTTTTGCAATTCCTTTGCGTGTTCCAACACTTCGCGCAATTCTTCCGCATCGTTTTTCTCGGTGGTGCGGAAGGTAAGTTCGCCCGAAAAGAACACAATCAAATCAAAATCATACGTTTCGAGCACCGCTTTAATCGACGGTTTTTTAATGCGGAATAACTTGATTTTATCCGCCGCGTTAAGGTCGGTGTTTCCAATCACCATCACTTTGCTGTTCGGGAACGTATCGTCAATAAACTCTTTGGTCAAATACGCGGTGTTACCAATGCACAGCACACGCTCCGGCACAAACCCTGCGCCGTCAGCCACCACCGCGCGTTTTTTAGAAAGCGTTTCGCGCAACGCCACAAGCGAACTGTGGTTAACCACTTTCAGCAAACAATCAGTCAGTTTTTCATTAAACACACCGCACATACCGCTCGAAATCATTTGCACGGCAACGTCTTGCGAAAACGCATCCTTATAGCTTCTGTTACTCGTCAATGCATCGTACGAATCGGCAAGCGAAACCACCTGCGCCGAAAGCGGAATGTCGTCTCCTTTTAGTCCATCAGGATACCCCGTTCCGTCATACCGTTCGTGGTGCGCGCGGGCAATCTCGGCAGCATACCGTTTCACCGAAGGGTCAATATCCCCAAAATCCAATTCGTTAATAATCGCTTCCCCAAACACCGCGTGTTTTTTCACAATATCGTATTGCACAGGAGAGAGTTTCCCCGGAAAATCCAAAATACTTTTCGGAATCTGTGATTTGCCAATGTCATGTAACGATGCTGCCGTCGCAATATTCTTCACATCGTCGTCCGACAGCGCATAAACGCCCTGTTTTTTCAGTTCGCTCAAAATCAGTTCGGTCAACATCCGCACGTGATAAATGTGAAACCCGCTTTCACCGTTCAAAGTCTCGGGGATGGTGTTTTCATCAATCAGTTGCAGCCTTATCTGTTGTTTATCGTCCTCGCGCTCCCACACCAACACGGCATTTTCGTCCGTCATACGCACTCTCTCCTTTCATATTATATATTATATTTCGCCTTAATATTACATTTTACAACATTCAAACCGCATTGTCAACGATTCGCATCCCGTTCACACCCCGCACCAAATTGGATAAACCCTGTAGGGGTGGATGCCCACATCCGCCCACTAAACGCCTTGCGAGGATTTGGGCAATCACACAGAGGGGGTTGCTCCGAGAACCCAAAAATGTCCTTAGCGGTACGTGTCAACGGTGAGCGGATTTTATTGTTAGCAATTACTACTTATGAAGATGCATTTACACACATGAACACTATTCACTCTACAATACAAAATGCGTTTTGATTTAGCGAAAGTTTGAAATAGATTTTGATTTAAGGCTTACCGCCAGCACAAGAAAAGCACCCCGTGTTCGATGAACACGGGGTGCTAATTGCTTGTTTAGTAGCTGTATTTCAGTTGGGAACAGGGGCAATCAGATCACCCGCAAACCCGCATGAATACTGACTTTTTGAAAGCTTACTTGCTTTCTTTGATAGCCGCCTGGGCAGCGGCGAGGCGGGCAATCGGCACGCGGAACGGCGAGCAGGACACGTAGTCCAAACCGATTTTGTGGCAGAATTCCACCGAAACCGGGTCGCCGCCGTGCTCACCGCAGATACCGCAGTGAATGGACGGGCGG